>JAYVUQ010000143.1:0-8262 GCA_043787785.1 Bryobacteraceae bacterium | reverse complement strand
ATAGTCTTTCTGCTGATCCATCGGCAGCAAGGAGTAAGCCACCAAGTCAGTAAATAAGACGTGGGCCATCTCCACGCCGCCCGTTCCCGTCGACCGGCGTATCGGTTCCGTGCCGGTGAGTTCCCGGGCTAACTCTTCAGTGAATAAGCGTGGGCTCGATTGACGTGCGGCGGGGTTATAGGACATCGCCTTGGCAATCAGTTTGCTTGACGCCGCCGGCAATTTCCAATCGGCCTGGGTACCGGGTGGTTTGCCGGTGAGCATTTCGTAAGCCACCACGCCCAGAGAGTAAGTGTCGCTGGCGGCAGTCGCCTGTCCGGCGAACTGTTCCGGAGCCATATAACTCAAACTGCCCGCCACCTTACTTTGCTCACCGCTAAACCGCGAATTCTGAATGCTGGCAATCCCGAAATCGATCAACTTTACGTGATCCTCACCGCCCAGGTTCTGCAGCATGACGTTCTCTGGTTTCAGATCGCGGTGCCAAATGCCCTTCTCGTGCGCGGCGGCAAGAGCTTGTCCGATTTGCCGTAGGATCCCGGCGGCGCGCTTTGGATCCATACCACCCGGGGGAATGGCGGAGCGCAACGTAGTGCCCTCGATAAACTGCATCACCAGAAACTGGTTGCCTTCGGGGGTTAAGCCGGCATCCAGCACGCCCACCACGCCCGGATGCTCAATGCGCGTGAGCGCCTCCATTTCCTGTAGAAATTTTTGGCGGATGTAAGGATCCTGGCTGGTTTCCCGCAGCAGCACTTTGATCACTACGCGTCGCGCCAGCAGTTGACGGTCCTGCGCCAGGTAGACGACGCTCATTCCGCCACGGCCCAGTTCGCGCTGTATCTGGTAACGGTCGCTGATCGTGATCTTGTCAGCTATCGCCTGCCCCGCGGCCTCCGCCACGGCCCCGGCGAAGGTCTGAGTGCCTTGGCCCCGTGCTTCGAGTAACGATTCCACCTCTCGCCGCAGATCGTCGTCGGTGCCGCAACGTTCGCGCAGCAATTCAGAAAGGGCCGCCGGGTGGCATTCGGCGGCATCATCGAAAATCGCTTTGATCGTTTGCCAGCGTTCTGCCGTCATCCCGATTTCGCGGTGGCCAGATACCGATGCAGCCAGGCCTTAGCGGACTTCCAATCACGTTTTGCGGTAATCATCGAGATGCCAAGCAATTCGGCTGCTTCCTCGACGCTGAGTCCGCCAAAGAACCGAAGTTCAATGAGCCTGGTAAGTCGCGGGTCAATCGCCGCCAACTGCTCGAGCGCGTCGTCGATCGCAATCACATCGTCAAGCGCACCCTCGGAGATCATTAAGTGGGCTTCCAGATCCACTTTGTGGGTGCCTTCGCCGCCTCGCTTGGCTGCGCGATGCCGACGGGCGTGGTCCAGTAGCACTTGCCGCATAGTGTTCGCCGCGATGCCAAAGAAATGGGCGCGATTCTCTGGTGCGGCTTGGCTGCCCACCATTCGCATATAGGCTTCGTGCACCAGGGCCGTGGCCTGCAACGTGTGATCTTTGCGCTCGCGTTGCATGTAGGAGCCGGCCAGCCGGCGCAATTCGGCATACACCAGAGCGATCAGCCGGTCCGATGCCTCGTTGTCGCCTTCGCGAAGCGCACCCAGTAACCGGGTTACTTCTCCGTTCGGTTCCGGCATCATGTCGTTGGCCATCGATTCCAGAATTATATTCTAAACTAGCCGCACTCATGCCCTTTTCGGCCGCTTGGGCTTTATAGGTTGAACCGGTTGACGCCAAGGCGCCCGGCGAACTTCAAAGAATTCAGGAGAAATCATGATGAACCCCATTAACTGCACCCTTCAGCTCACTGTCGCCGCCATGGGGGCCTCAAGCCGGAACAACTTCGGCGTGGTGACCGTCATGCAAGCGCTGGCCAGCTGTGCCCGCGGGCAGCGCGGCGGACTGCCATGCCTTCCCTCAGTTCGAAGAGCGGCGTGGCCAGGGGCGCGGATGGCAAGATTTACTTAGTCCGACAAGCGCTCGAGCTCCGAGTGAAGCGCTTGGGTTCGGGCGGAACCCAAGAGGGCGAAACGTTTTTTTGAATGAGATCGCCGGGTTTTGTTCGGAAAAAAGGTGTTCGCCAAGCTTTAGGCGGCCCTCGACTGAGCTGCCGGATGGGCACAACAGCGTTTGAATTTGAGCCGGCTGCCGCAAGAGGAGGGAGCATGGCGACCGACGCCCACGAGCGGTTTTGCCTGGGCGACTTGGCTGAGAGTGATTTCCGAGTCGATTTTGTCGAATTTTTTCTCTTCCGGAGTAGCCTGGCGCTGAGCGGGGCGTTGGGATTCGACGAGTTTCACGATTTCCATGGCGGCTTTGAGACGAGTGGCGGGGGAGGCGTTTTCATCACTCAACAGGTGTCGAAAAGTGTTGATTGCGAGGTCGGCGAGATCGGTGAGCTCGTCGAGGAGGCGGTCGGCTTTCTCTTGGCGGGCGTCGAGGAGGGCGCAGGCGAAGTGCGGGTGTTGACGGGTCCAGAGGTGGACGGTGGTCCGGTGGACGCCGGCTTCCTGGGCGGCGGCGGTGATGGAGGTTGCTGTTGAACGGCAGTCAAGGTGTTGAGGAGTGTCGAATCCGGCATGGGAGATTCCTAATTCCAGGGTAGCGCTCGCCCGCAAATCTTTTGAGTGAGTGTTTGGGTTAAGTCACCAGCCTTCTGCATGACAATCGCCGGTTCACTACCCCGTCGAGCCTGTCCTTTTAGCCAGACCGGTAACGCGGCCCAACCGGCTACGAACGGCTGTGTAGGGGCGGAGCTTCAGTTCCGCCGCTTCCTGGAAGCCCAGTGATTGGCCGACCAAAGGCGCCGTTGTCAAAAAGCGGAAAGCCGCGTCGAGTGGCTTAAGTCACAGTCGCTACGTTCAACGGAGAGTCGGGCATTCCCGCGATACCCCCCGGGGCAAAGTGAAATGAAATCGGGATCCTGCGCCGGGCGCAGATTCCACCCAGATCTTGCCTCGACAAGTCTCCACGATCTTCTGGCAGATCGCGAGCCCCATCCCGGTCCCAGCATATTTCGCCGATGTCGCATGGAGGCGTTTAAACACACCGAAGACCTGAGCGTGGAATTCCGGTGCGATGCCGATACCGTTATCGCTGACGATGAAATGCCAGTGGCTCTCCTGGCTGGAAACGGTGATATGGACTTTGGGCGCTTCATCGTCGCGGCGGTATTTGATGGCATTGCCGATAAGATTCTGCAGCAATTGTTCGACGTGTGTTTCCTGTGCGAACACTACCGGGAGGACACCATGAGTGACGGTGGCTTCACTTTCCTCAACGGCTCGGCCCAAATTCTCCAGCACTCGCGCGAACACGCTTTCGATGTTTACCGGCCCGGCAGGGTTTTCGTCTGCACCAAGAACGTGCGTGTAGGCCAACAAGTCCCTCACCAGATGCGACATTCGCTGAGCGCCGGACATGATGGTCCGCATAAACATGTTGCCTTCTTCGTCAAGGGTGTGGCCATAATTCTGGCTCAGCAACTGGGTGAACAGGGCGACATTGCGTAACGGCTCCTGCAGGTCATGCGAAGCCGCAAAGGCGAACTGCTCGAGCGCGCTATTCACTCTCCGCAGCTCCTCTTCAGACCGCTTCTGCTTGTCGATGTCCGTACAGGTCCCGATCCACTTCAAGGCATTCCGTCCTTCATCCGAGATCAGTAAGGCGCGGCCCAGGTGCCAGCAATATTGCTGGTGACGCTGGTCCCACAATCGATATTCTGTATGGAACTCGTTACCGCTCCCGATCGAACTGCGCCATTGCTCGTAACACTGCTCCGCATCTTCCGGATGCAGGATGTCAGCCCATTGGGAGATATCCCCATTCCTAGACTCGTCAAACGCGGCAAAACTGCGCCAGCGGGCGTTGTAGTAATCGATGGAACCGTCCACGCTGGCTGTCCAAACCATCTGGGGCATGGAATCGGCCAGTTGACGGAAGCGTTCATCACTCCTCCGCAATTCCTGCTCGGCCGTCTTTCTTGCCGTGACGTCCACATTGGTAAGGAAGCTGTTGCGGGCTGTTCCGTCCGCCGCCGCGTGGACGAACCATTTGCTCTCGATCCACCGCTCGAGACCGTCATCGCCAAGAATTTGATAATCGAAGCTTGCCGCGGGCTGACTCGGCGCGAATTCGCGGAGTTCTGCAGCCACACGCGCGCGGTCGATTGGCACCACATGGCTCAAAAAAAGTTCCTCACCTTTGAGGAGGCCATCCTTGGGAACTTCGGGCCAAGCATACCCCATCACCGCCATAAAGTTATCGGCTGCCAATACATGACCTTTACGGGCATCGATTTCAACGTAGGTCAGCTTGGCCGCATCCGCCGCAATACTGAGCCTGATCTCGTGTGCGCGCAACGCTTCAGTGCGCTCGTTAACACGTTCTTCCAGACTTTCATTGAGGATGCCAAGTGCCTCCTCAACTTTTCGACGCTCCGCTACTTCCTCCAGCAGGGCCCGATTGGCCTGCTCCACCTGGCGGTTCTTGCGGTACAGATCGACAAAGACGGCCACCTTTGAGCGGAGAATCGACGGGTTTACCGGCTTGTGGAGATAGTCGACGGCCCCGATCTCGTAGCCATCCAGCGCGTGTTGGTCTTCGTTATAAAAGGCGGTCAGAAAGATGATGGGAACGCCCGCCATACGCTTGCGCTGCTTGACCATCTTTGCCAGTTCCAGACCAGACATGCCAGGCATGCTGATATCGAGAATCAGCAGGGCGAAATCGTTTGCAACCAGTGCGAGAAGCGCTTCGTCGGCGGAGGTGGCGCGGACCAAATGGTAGCCTGGGTCGTCCAGAACCGCCTCGAGAACCGTCAGATTATTCGGTTCGTCATCGACGATCAGAACGTTGATTTGCGAGCTGTCAGTTGTCATTGGCGCAATGCGCGGTTCCCCTGAATAGAAATGTCCTACTGGATCTCCCGATGCTTCGGATTCTCCCGTCACTCGCAGTCCGGGGCTCATCGGAACAACCACACTCGCATTAACGATAGCAACTGATCCGTGTTGACCGGTTTCGCGATATAGTCGCTGGCGCCCGCATCGAGACATTTCTCCCGATCGCCCTTCATCGCTTTGGCCGTGAGGGCAATGATGGGCAGCATCCTGAGCTCAGGCGATTGCCGAATCTGCCGCATGGTTTCATAACCATCCATATCGGGCATCATGATGTCCATGAGAACCACGCTAAGGTCTGGGGTTGCGCGAATGACGTCGATTGCAGCCTGCCCGCTTGTAACACTGAGAACGTTCATCTCGTGGTTTTCGAGCAGCGACGTGAGTGCGAAGATGTTGCGTGCGTCGTCGTCGACCACCAGGATCTTCCGGCCTCTCAATACTTCATTGGATCCATGGAGCCGCTCCAGCATCTTCTGCTTTTCAGGCGGCAACTCGGTGATTACGCGATGGAGGAACAATGCCGTTTCGTCCAGAAGACGTTCCAGAGACTGAACGTCCTTCAGCACCACGCTCTTGGCCATCGCCTTGAGCCTGTTCTGCTCGTCCTCGTTGAGGTCCTTACCGGTGAAGACGACCACCGGTATGTCGGTGAGTGCCGAATCAGCACGTAATTTTTCCAGCAGTTCAAAGCCGCTCACGTCGGGTAGTCGCAGATCGAGCACGACGCAGTCAAAGGTGCCAGCGAGCATGGCTTCCATCGCCTCTCGGCCGCTGCCGACGGCGACCACCTGGATATCCTTGTCGCCAAGAAGTTCCACGATGGCCTCGCGCTCGATATCGTTGTCTTCGACGATCAGGAGCCGCTTTGTACGTGGGGCGGTAAACTTTTTGATCTTGTCGAGGGCAAGCTTAATTCCGTCCGTGGTGGGCGCTTTGATCACGTAAGAGAACGCGCCATGCGCGAGTCCATGCTGCCGTTCCTCTTCCATCGTTACGATCTGCACCGGTATATGGCGCAGGGTCGGATCGAGTTTCAACTCGTTCAGCACTGTCCAGCCAAGCATGTCCGGCAGGAAGATATCGAGCGAAATCGCGGAAGGCCGGAATTGCCGCGCCAGTGAAAGACCCAGCGCTCCCTTCAGCGCCACAATCCCCTTGAACCCTTTGTCTCTCGCCAAACCCAGCAGGATGCGGGCATAGTGCGGGTCGTCTTCCACGATCAGCAGTACTGGATCGTTCTCCTCAATGGCATTGCGGTCGTCTTCGATATGCTCTTCCCGCGGGCTGGGGAGCGTCGTCATCGTGTTCGCTCGCGGGTGCGCGGCGGAAAAGGTTCGGAACGACGGCGTCCGGGCACTGTCGGGGCCGGCATAGAGAATTGGCAGAAAGAGCGTGAACGTGCTCCCTTTTCCGTGAACGCTGGCGAGCCGGATTTCGCCCCCCAGCAGGACCGCCAGTTCACGGCTGATCGCGAGACCCAGACCCGTGCCGCCGTATTTGCGGGAGGTTCCCGCATCGGCCTGCTGGAACGCTTCGAAGATCAAACGTTGCTTTTCCGGTGCCACGCCGATACCGGTATCTGTAACCGCGAACGCCACTACCTGCTGCGCGAGACTGAGCACGGGATGATCAGGGCTCCAGCCCTCTGTCGCCAGGCCGACCCGAACTTCCACCTGACCATGCGCCGTAAACTTGACCGCGTTCGACAGCAGGTTTTTAAGAATCTGCTGCAGACGCTTCGGATCGCTGGCCATGGAGCGGGGCAGGCCTTCGTGGAAGAGCACGTGAAGCGGAAGATGTTTCGCCTCCGCCACGTGCCGGAAGTTGCGGTCGATGTTGTCCCGCAGCGCGCTGAAGCTGATGTTTTCCACGTCCACCGTAACCGTTCCCGACTCGATTTTCGAAAGATCGAGAATGTCGTTAATCAGGTTGAGCAGATCCGAACCGGACGAGTTGATGTTGCGGGAGAACTCCACCTGCTTCGTCGTCAGGTTGCTGGCGGAGTTCTCCGCCAACTGCTGGCTCAGAATCAGAATCGAGTTGAGCGGAGTGCGCAACTCGTGAGACATGTTTGCCAGGAACTCCGACTTGTACTTCGAGGTGAGCGCCAGCTCCGCAGCCTTCTCCTCGAGCGCGTGGCGTGCCTGCTCCACTTCGGCATTCTTACGTTCCACTTCGGCATTCTGCTCGGCCAGCAGTCTCGCTTTCGTACCCAGTTCCTCGTTGGTTTGTTGCAACTCGCTCTGGCGGGACTGGAGTTCGACCGTAAGTTGTTGCGACTGCGTCAACAAACCTTCTGTACGCATCGTGGCTTCGATCGTGTTGAACACCGCGCCGATGCTCTGGGTCAGCAGGTCGAGAAGCGCGAGTGACCCCGCATTGAAACTCTGCAGGGTTGCCAGTTCAACGACGGCCTTGGTCTGACCCTCAAAAAGTACCGGCAGGACAATGATGCTGACCTGCTCGGCCTGCCCGAGGCTGGAAGCGATTCTCACGAAGTCTGGAGGAACATTCATCAACAGAATGCGCTTCTTTTCCACTGCGCACTGACCGATCAACCCTTCGCCGAGCTCAATTTTGTGGTTCAGCGGCGTCCTTCCGCTGTGCGCATAGCTCGATAGCAGTCTCAATTCACTAGCTTCGTCGGTTGCCGCCAGATGGTAAATCGTTCCCTGGTGCGCGTTTACCAGCGGCGCCAGCTCTGAGAGAAGCATCTGGCCCACGGTGTTCAACTCTCGCTGACCCTGCAGCATGCCCGTAAACTTTGCGAGGTTGGTTTTTACCCAGTCCTGCTCCCTGTTGGTTTCGGTGGTCTCGCGCAGGTTCGAGATCATCGTGTTGAGATTTTCTTTAAGGTCGGACACTTCGCCGCGCGTCTCCACCTGGATGGAGCGAGTGAGATCGCCCTTCGTAACGGCCGTAGCCACTTCGGCAATCGCGCGCACCTGGGTAGTGAGATTGGCTGCCAGCAGATTGACGTTGCCGGTGAGATCCTTCCAGGTACCCGCGGCGCCGGGAACGTTCGCCTGGCCGCCCAGCCGTCCCTCTACGCCAACTTCGCGCGCCACGTTCGTCACCTGATCGGCGAAGGTGGCTAAAGTCACCGTCATATTGTTGATCGTGTCGGCAAGCGCCGCCACCTCACCCTTGGCCTGCACCGTGAGTCGTTGGGTGAGGTCGCCGTTTGCCACGGCAGTCACCACTTTGACGATTCCGCGAACCTGACCCGTCAGGTTAGACGCCATGAAGTTCACGTTATCCGTGAGATCTTTCCAAGTGCCGCCGACGCCGGGCACCATGGCCTGGCCACCAAGTTTGCCTTCCGTCCCCACCTCGCGCGCCA
>JAYVUQ010000142.1:0-1776 GCA_043787785.1 Bryobacteraceae bacterium | reverse complement strand
AAGGCGAAGTAATGGGCCAGTCGGGTGGCGAGCATTCCAGAGGATAGCATCCCCCTTCTGCCAGGCTATTGCTTGCGTGTGGCGAAGGCGAAGATGGCGGGCCGCAGGAAGCTGGGGGCCAGGCGTTGATGCCAGACGCCCAAGTGGTAAGCCAGCCGGGAGAAGGCTAAGTAGCGCGGCTCGCTTTCATGACCGAAAGCGACGCCGGCAAAGCCTTGTTGGGCCAGCGCGCGGCGGATGGCGAAGACGGTGTTGCAGCGGTAGAGAGTGGGGAACGAGTCCTCGTCCTGGCGATCGGGCCGGGCGCGATGCAGCACTTGTTCGCGGCGTGAGGCGGGCACCAGCAGGGCCGCCAGGCCAAAGTAACTCAGCACATTCGAGGTGCGCAAACAGAGGTGGCCGCCCGGCTTGAGCAACCGGCGTGCCTCGGCAAAGAAGGCGGCTGGATCGGGCAAGTGTTCCAGGACGCAATCGGCTAACAGGACATCGAAACTCGAGTCTTCGTAAGGCACCGGCTCACCCGGCCGGAAGAGCCGCACTTCGTCCAAGTAAGGATTTTCGATGGCATCCTGGCCAATGTCGGCACCGGCTACATGGGCGCACTTGCCGCGCAAGATCCGCATCTGACGGCGCAAGGCGACCGGGTCCGCGCCGTAACAGCCGCGGCTGCAGCCAAAGTCGAGTACGCATGGGTTGGGGTCGAGCAGAGCGTTTACGCGGAGGTAGAAAGCCATCGTGCCGTCGACGCCCGTAAAGCCGCCGTAATCGGTTTCCGGATAGTAAATCGCTTCGTAAGTTGCACTCACGAGCCATCTATCGTCAGGCCTGGATATACTAATTAGCGACCATGCGACGCTTATTATTCTTATCCCTGCTTTCTTCTGTACTCCTGGCCCAGTTATCGGTTCAGGAGTACACCCCGAAGTCGACTTTGGTAGTGCCGGAGCATCCCGTGACGCGCGCCAAGTTCCCTTTGATCGACATCCACGGCCACCAGAATACGATGATGGCCGCCGATAAACTCGATGCGCTGGTGAAAGAGATGGACAGCCTGAACTTGCAGGTGATGGTGAATCTTTCCGGCGGTTTCGGGCCTAAGTTTCGCGAAGGCATCCGCAACATGAAGGCTACGCATGGCAAGCGGTTCGCCGTGTTCTGCAATCTGGATCTGACTAATTTTGACGACCCGAACTACGCCACGCGCGCCGCCAAGACACTGGAAGAAGATATTCAGGCGGGCTGCGAGGGTGTGAAGTTCTTTAAACAATTCGGGATGAACACCAAGGACGGCAAGGGCGTCCGCATTCCGGTGACGGATGCTCGTTTTGAGCCTTCGTTTCGCGTGATTGCCAAGCACAAGCTGGCGGTGCTGATTCATACGGCCGATCCGAAGCCGTTTTGGGACCCGGTGGACAAGTTCAATGAAAAGTATCAGGAACTGACGGAGATTCCGGGCCGGCGGAAGGATGCGGCGAAGGATGGGTCCTGGGAGCAATTGATGGAGGAGGCTTATACGCTTTTTAAGCGCCACCGGGACATCAACTTCATCCATGCGCATCTGGGTTGGCTGGGTGGGGATTTGGCCAAGCTCGGCCGCCTGTTTGACGAAATGCCAAATCTGCATTGCGACATCGCGGCCGTGATCTACGAGTTTGGCCGCCAGCCCAAGTTCGCGAGGCAGTTTGCCACCAAGTATCAGGATCGTCTGCTGATGGGTAAGGACACGTGGAACGTGCGGGAGTTCGACACCTACTTTCGTGTGCTCGAGACCGGCGA
>JAYVUQ010000141.1:0-2427 GCA_043787785.1 Bryobacteraceae bacterium | reverse complement strand
CGATTTCTTTTGAAATGGCTTTGAGGGCACCCAAGGCGTGTGCGGCCCGGTGAAGGGGACATAGGCGAAAAAAGGCTTACCCGCCTTGACCGAAGCATCGATGAACTGACACGCCCGGTCGGCAATCCTGGGCACTACATCTTCCATCCGGAAACTAGGGGCGATCGGCCCACCGCGCCAGTATGGGCCGCGCTTCACTTCGCCGTTGTCAGCGATAGTGGCGGTGGGTTGCTCCTGCACATGGTCGCCTTCGACAAACACATAAGGCGGCATGTCGAGTGAAGCGGGAATTCCAAAATATTCATCGAAGCCCTGCTCCAGCGGGTTCGGGCTTAGTGGCTTACTATAGTCAGCTTTTTCTGAGGTACCCAACCCGAGGTGCCACTTACCAAAGCCGCCCGTCCGGTAGCCTTGTTTCTTGAGCATCGAGGCAATCGTCTCGCGGCCCGGCTCAATCAAGGCCGGTGAATAGCCATTCAGCACACCTTGCTTGAGGCGCGTGCGCCAGCAATAGCGGCCCGTCAGCAAACCATAGCGCGTCGGAGTGCAGAGCGATGATGGCGAGTGCGCGTCGATGAAGCGCATGCCCTCGCGGGCCAACCGGTCCATGCGCGGCGTGGCCATCTTAGCCTCGGGGTAGAACGCTTTCACATCGCCAAAGCCCAGGTCGTCGCAGAGGACGACCACGATATTCGGTTTGGCCTCGGCACTCATCAAGGACGTGGCGAGAACGGTTTGGTTGAAGATCCGGCGGGTCATTTCAGTATTTTACTGCTGACTCGTACCGGAGCGCTAGAATCGGATCGATCCGGCTGACGCCCCGCGCGGGGATGAGGCCAGCGAGGCACCCCACCGCACTCAGCAGCATCATCGCGATGCCAGCTACCCAGGGATCGTTGGGCGTAATGCCGTAGAGTTGGCTGGCCACGTAACGGCCCAACTGGATGGCCGTGGGAACGCCCACCAGAAGGCCAAGGCCTAACAAGGTGAGTACCTCCTTCATCACCATCCAGATCACCTCGCGCGGTTGCGCTCCCAGAGCCATACGCAGGCCCAGTTCTTTGGTGCGGCGAGCCACCAAAAAGGCCATAACACCGTACAAACCGATCGAGGCGAGCAGAGTCGCCAGCATGCCGAAGCCGGCCGAGAGCAGGGCGATGAGGCGTTCGGTAAGCAAGGTTTCATCGAGTTGGGCGGCCAGGGTCTTCATCTGGTAGACGGGCAAGCCAGCATCGAGTTGTTTCACCGCGGTTCGCAGCAGGCCGTGGGCGGAGGAAGAGCCCAGAGAGGTGCGCACATAAAAGACGACGCCTTGCTTACCCCAATTCGGCACAAACACTTGACGCCTCACGCCCTCCCGAGGGCCCTCGGGAGGGCGAATCTTCCACCACCCCAATGATCTCGGTATCGAGCTAAACGCTCGGACCGTTGCCTCCGCCCAAGTGGCGGCCAACGGCGCTCTTTTCGCCGAAGTAGTGTTTGGCGAAGCTTTGGTTCACAATGGCGACCTTAGACTCGTCTTTCATGTCGCGCCGGTCAAAGTCACGGCCGGCGAGCAACGAGATACCCATGGCGTCGAAGTAGCCGGGTGCGAGCGCGTTCATAAAGGCTTGCATGTCTTCGCCGTCCTTGGCCGTATGGCCTTCGACGGTCATCGAGCTGTCCCATTCGTCGCCAGCCAGCAGCGCGACTGAGGCGTAACTGGCAGCCTTAATACCGGGTGTAGCGCGTACCTGTTCGAGTAAGTTCGCGTAGAGTTGCGTGGCGCGCGGAGCGTCGTAGCCAGTTAAGGCCGGAGAGATACGGAAAGTGACAAGGTTGACCATATCGTTGAAGCCGGTATCGGCAGCTTGCAGGTTCTGCAAGCTACGGACAAACAAGCCAGCGCCAAAGAGCAATAGAAAACTCAACGCCACCTGGGCCATTACGAGGCCTTTGCGCAAATAGAGTGAACTGCCCGAACCGGTTACAGATCCAACGGCGTCTTTCAGCGTAGTCCAAAGGTCAGGGCGGCTGGCCCGCAGCGCGGGCACTAAGCCAAAGATAAGCCCGGTAAGTACCGTAAGTGAGAGCGTAAAGAGGAGAATTCTCGCATCCGGCTCCGCTCGAATCAGCAACGGGCCGCCGTCTAACGGCACCAACGCGAGCAAACTTTTAGTCATCGCGACTGCCATGGCGATTCCGGCTACGCCTCCCGCGACAGCCAGCAGCAGACTCTCTACCAATAGCTGGCGCACCAACTGGCCACAAGAAGCGCCAAGCGATAGCCGCACCGCGATCTCCTTTTGGCGGACAAAGGCTCGGGCAATGAGTAAGTTCGCCACGTTGGCGCAAGCAATCAGCAGCACCAGGCCCACCATACACATCAACACAATCAAAGCCGTAGAAAAGCTATTCCGCAACTGGGAGTATCCGGAAGTAGCACTG
>JAYVUQ010000140.1:0-2511 GCA_043787785.1 Bryobacteraceae bacterium | reverse complement strand
CCGAAAAACGCATGATCGATATCGAAGCCCGCCTTCGTACCGGCATGACCGCCAATGGCATTGACCCCGAAGCGCAAGAGAAAATCGTGCAATCCATCACCGCCTTTGCCCTTTATGGTTTCCCCGAATCGCACGCCGCTAGCTTTGCCCTGCTGGCCTATGCCAGCGCCTGGCTGCGCACTTACTATCCAGCTGCCTTCACCGCCGCTTTACTCAATCAACAACCCATGGGCTTCTACCATCCCGCCACCTTAGTGAAAGACGCCCAGCGCCACGGCGTTCGCGTCTTGCCCGTCGATATTACTAAGTCGGACTGGCGCTGTAACATCGAACAGGGCGCTTTACGGCTTGGCTTCAATTACTCGCGCGGCTTACGCGCTGAAGTCGCCCAAGCGATTCTGAAAGAACGCATCCGCCGGCCATTCCTCAGCATCGTCGACCTCACCCGGCGCGTGCCCGAGCTACGCAAAGATGAGGTCCGCCAACTCGCTTCTATCGGCGCCTTGAATGCGCTCGAAGAGAGCCACCGCCGCGACGCGCTCTGGCAATCGGAGTTAGCCTTACAACCCGTCGGGCCCCTTTTGGCCGGCTTAGAACCCGCCAACGGCAAATCTCCCCTCGCGCCGATGACCGTCGCCGAACGGCTCACCGCCGACTTCGCCGGCACCTCCATGACGGTAGGCCAACACCCCGTCGCCCACCACCGCCCCGAGTTACAAAAACTCCGCGTCTGGCGCGCCGTCGATCTCGCCCAGGCCCGTAATCAGACGATCGTCCGCATCGCCGGCTGCGTTATTTGCCGCCAACGCCCGTCCACCGCTAAAGGCTTCGCCTTCTTCAGCCTTGAAGACGAAACCGGCATCGCCAACGCCATCGTCGCCCCGGACTTCTTCGAGCAACACCGGCTCACCCTCATCAGCGAGCCCTACTTACTATTCGAGGGCGTCTTGCAAAACCAAGGCGGCGCGACGTCAGTCAAGGTCGGCCGCGTGCAACCCTTGCGCCTCGGCCAAGCCCTGATGCAGTCCCACGACTTTCACTAATACTCGGGAAACAGCCCCGGCAACCAGCGTCCCGCCAAGGCCGCCGGAAATACCAACCGCAGTGGCGCGCGCGGTCCGCTAGACGTCAACACCCCTCGCTCCACCAACGCCGAAACAATCCGCCGCGCATGCCGTTCGCTCAAGCCCGCCACCATATCGGCATCGCCGCGCGGCAGTTGCCCGCGATACAACAACGCCTCCAAAATCGTGCCGGCTCTCGACGGCAACTTACCCAGCCGATGCTCTTCTTCGGCCCACAGCAACATCCGCGCCCGCAAACGGTCGGGCTGCATCAGCTCTTCCATGAAACTTACTTGGTCGAGACAAGTCCGCAGAAAGAACTTCGTAAATTCCACGAGCGCCTCTTCGCTCAACGTGCCACGGCCATCCAGGTCATTGCGGCGCGTCTGATCGCAATTGGCCAAGTGCGCCTTGTAGGACTGCACATTCCGCGCCAGCCCCCGCGCGACAGACCAAACGGCGCCCGTCTCTAAAGTCTCCAGCAGCATCGCATGCGACATCAACCGCGCCACGCGACCGTTGCCATCCAGAAACGGATGGATCCACACCAAACGATGGTGCGCCGCCGCACTCGCCACAATCGATTCCGTGCGGCCCAATGCACCATAAACTTCCGCAAACCGCTCCATAAAGCGGGGTACCGCGGACGGGCTAATGGCCACATGCCGCCCCACCTGCACATCATCGCGCCGCATCTCCCCACCCACCACCGGCCGCTGTTCCACCCCAAGCAACTCCGCCGGCAAGCGCTCACAAAAGCGGCGATGTATCTCGAGGATCCCCGCCACCGCGCAGGCCTTTCCGCGCAACCCGCCACCGTCGATCCACGCCTGCACTTCGATATGCGCCTTTGCCTCCAGTTGCAGTTCCCGCTGCTTGGAGTCATGGCTATAATCGCTCTTCAGTGCCCGCTCAATCTCCACCGGATGCGTGTCGTGGCCTTCAATCAGGTTGCTGTAATAGCAATTCATCGCCCGCACGAGGTCAGCCAGCGAGGTTACCAAACTGTCCGGCAAGCTACGCCGGAAGCCGGCCGAACGTTGGGCCAATTCCAGCGCCAAATCGAGAATCGCCCCCCGGTGGAGGGAATCTTGGGCGATGCCAAGAGGCTCCATCAGGGCCGTGCTCTCGCCTCGATCTGCCGGTGAAAAGTCCGGTTTCATGGCCGCTGCCAGAATTCCTTTATCTTATTTTTAACACGTCGTTAACCAGACTTTTAGTACAAGCTTCGTCCGCATAAAAGTCCGCATCATATCAGATTCCAAAATGAGCGCCTGCTAGCCTGTCACTATGACCCGCCGCGCTCTTTTCGCCCTCGCCGCCCGATCGCAACTCAAAGTCACCCAACTTGAACTCATCCCCATCCGGGCCACCGCCCGCAGCGTCTGGCTGATGGTGCGTCTGCGCACCAACCAATCACTCACCGGGCTCGGCGAAGCCTCCGACG
>JAYVUQ010000139.1:0-10822 GCA_043787785.1 Bryobacteraceae bacterium | reverse complement strand
CCGCGTACGATAGGCGGGCGGATCGCCCTGCGCTAATGTCCGGTCACTGATTCTTGGGTAGCGCGAGGCGGGGGGCTCCTGGTCATTCACTACCCATTCGTGTAAGTTGCGCAAGATTGCGCGCAATGCCCACTTATAGTCATTCCAGTTCGCGAGGTTCTTACCCCCATTGCCGCGCTGTGGCGGAAATGCCGCGGGGCCATGTTGTCCGCCCGCGAGTAAGTAGACCCGGGTCGTGCTGGGCAGCGCCAGGTCATGCTTGCCGTCGAGACTCGTGTGGACGAACGCTCCTGCGGATCCCCAATACTCATAGCTCGAGTTGGTGTAGAGGATCTTCGGCACTACTTTGGCCACCCGTGCGCGAGCGAGGATGCTGTCTTTGCGGCCGGTGGCCAATTCCCTATCTTCCGCATCGCTATAGGGAAACTGGTCCGTGGTGGAAAAGCTGGCGTTTCGATAGGGCCCCGAGGTGCGGCTGGGCTGGGTGAAGCGCTCAAACGTTGCCCGGCGTCCGCCCGCCACATGGGGCTGTAGGCCATCGAAGACTGGGCGGCCCATTTCATCGGCGTTGAAACCCTCGTAAACAAGTGCTTTGAGCGCCATGGCGCTTTGCGACGTGCCCACGCCGAGCGCATGCTGGATTTGGCCGGGAAAGGTCTTTCCGTGTTTCAGTTCCGAGACGAAATCGCGCAACGCGACGAGGCCGAGGCCCGCAATGGGCGGGTCTGCCGCGAGGTAAACGAACTCGTAAATAAAGCCGGGAGTGGCGGGTTCAGAGAGCACGATGTCCGTGCCTTCGAGATGCCAACCCGTGAGTTGCTTCCGCTCCGAGTACAAACCCTCTCGTACGCTCACCGTGAGCCCACTTTTCACCGGATACGGGACGTGTCCGCCATCCCCGAGCGGCAGGCGCTGCACCGCCGAGGTGGCGGTACATTCGCCGCGGACGAGCCCTTCCACACCCTTGGCGAGGGGGACGTAAGTGCGCAATAGCCCCTCGCGCTGGGGTACATCGTGCTGCCAGCCGATCCAGGCCAAAGTGTAGCCTTCACGCAGTAAGTAGCCGTCGCCGAACTCGTCGGCATGGGTAGGATTGGCAGAACTTCTCGCCCGGTTATACATCGGCAACATACCGATGCCGCCCCGGTTGGGAGGCTCCACCAGGAGTGTATGGTTTCCGGCCTTCTTATCCTTGGGCCGCAGCAGGAGGACGTCCGCGGAGAACTCCACTTGGCCAGCCTGGTTGCGTGGGGCGAGGCGGACATCGGTGAGGCGCGTGCGAGCAGGATCTACGGCGAAATAAACGCGACCACGAATCAGCTCATAGGCGCCAGTGCTGCCGAATGGCTGCCCGCCAAGCACGTCGTGACGGTCTGTCACCTCCAACCGGACAAAGGCGGCTTCGGCGGACAAGACGAGCAGCGACAAAATGGCAATTGGCTTTAGCATGGGGATGTATGGGTCTGCGCAGAGTGTATCGCAAATGCGGGGGTTTCGCCCAAGATCGGTGCCCAAGATCGGTGCCCAAGATCGGTGCTGGTTCCCTCCCGAAAACTGCGATACACTCACGGCGACCTCTGCCGTGGCGACTTCGCTTCTTACCTTCGCCCACCGCAACAACGAATAGGGGATTTTATGAAACAAATTCTATCGCTGCTATTGCTCGGTGGAAGCCTGGGTGGATTGTGGGCTCAAGTGACCACAGCCACTTTCTATGCGACGGTAACCGATTCTTCTGGCGCCGTGATCCCGTCCGCCAAAGTCACCCTGATTCACGAGGGCAATGGCGCCACGAACGAAAAGATCGCCGATGCGCAGGGAGAAACGGTCTTCACCTTCTTGCGCGTGGGCCTATACACGATTCGGGCCGAGGCGAAGGGTTTTAAACGACAGGAATCGACGGGTTTTGCACTTTCGGCCGGGCAGCAAATTCGGAATGCCATTTCGTTGGAGATCGGTGCCGCCACCGAGACGGTGCATGTCGACGCCAACATCCCGTTGATCAACACGGTCTCATCCGAGCAGATCAATTCTTTTGAGGCAATTAAAGTGCGCGAACTGCCACTCGCCCGCCGCAATTTTGCCAATTTACTCAGCATCGGTACCGGAGTCGTTTCCACGGGGGACAGTGTCCGAATGAATGGCATCGGCAAGAACGGCGTCGCTTTTTCGGTGGATGGCACCGACGCCGGTGGCAATCCTGAAGGGCGCGCCTCTTCCGGCTTTGGCCGTCCCAATTTAATCGATATCATGAGCATTGAGGCCATCCAGGAGGTGGATACGGTGAAGGGCGTTCCCTCGGCTGAATACGGCAATATTGTCGGCGGCCAAGTGAACTTGCTTTCGCGCTCAGGCACGAATCAATGGCATGGCAGTCTGTTTGAAAATTTTCAGGCCGAAGAGTTGAATGCCCGCAATCAACGCCTAGCCAACAAACCTGGCTTGACGTTCAACCAGTTCGGTGGTTCGATCGGCGGCGCTCTCATCAAAAACAAACTGTTCGTCTTCGGTGTGTATGAAGGCTACCGCGACCGGGCCTTTTCCATCGTGCAAGACAACGTGCCTACGCCACGGTTGCGCGCCGACATGCTGGCGGGAGTGCCGTCCTATAAGCTGTTGCTGGACTTTGTTCCTCTGCCGACCGAACCTTACGCCGCCACCGCTGACGTTGGCCTTTATCGTGATCCTCGCACCGCCATCCGCAACGATAACCACGTCGACATGCGTACTGACTGGAGGGTTAGCCAAACGAGTAACTTCGCCTTCTCTTATAGTCGCGGACGTCCCTATCAGCTCGTGCCGCGCAGCTACCTAAACGGCTCGAACGACCGCGATTTCCGCGTCTGGAGCGAGCGCGGCACTGTCGCCTACACCACCGGCGGCTCCAGCTGGACCTCGGAAAGCCGCTTCGGTTACAATCTCGCCGATACCGGGCGCTTTGACCGTTTCTTCTTTGAGCAAAAGGACCCGCTGAACAAGACGGAAATCCTGCCCTTTGGCCGCCGCGTCTTTCGCATCGCGACGAACTTAGGTTGGAATTCCCCCGACCATGAATACTATCTACTCGAGGGCCGCACCATCAACTTCGACCAGAAAGTCGCCTTGCAGCGCGGCAAGCACGGCTTCAAAGTTGGGCTGAGCTACCGCAGTGATTGCTGTCAGAAGACGAATCCCGAAGCTCCGTTGATTAGTTACACGAGCCGCGCTGACCTGATTGCAAATATTCCCACCGAAGTGGCGCCGGTCTTTGGCAACGGCGACTTCCGCGGTGTGCAAAAGAGCATCGGCGTGTTCGTCCAAGACGACTGGCGCATTCGCCGAAATCTCACTTTGAATATCGGCTTGCGCTACGATTCTTTCGGTAACTTCGTTCCCAAGGGTAAAGACAATGCCAAGGAAACCGGCCTCTATAATCCGGATGGCTTACTTGACCCGGTGACCTTCGCGGTGGGCAAACTGCGTGACCGCAACAATCCCGTCAACGCTGATCGATGGGCCAACCTGGGCCCCCGCGTCGGCTTTAGCTATGATCCGAAGAGCAATGGCAAAATGGCCATTCGCGGCGGTTTCGGCATTCTCTTCAGCAGCCAGGTAACCGGCGCGCTTCAAGCCGCTGTGCAGCCTGGCCCCGTGACGCCGTTTCGGATTCGTTTCAGCCGGGCCGACTCGCAGCGCCTGGGTTTAAAGTGGGGTTCCTACACCGATGACATCGCGGCCGCCCTCGAGAAAGATACTCTGGCTCGCGGCCTAACGAATGTTTTTTCGATTTACAATCCGAACTTACAAAATCCCTACAGCATGCACTTCAATTTGGGTTTCCAACGGGCCATCTCCTCCACCTTGGCGATCGAAACGGCATTCGTCGGCACGCGCGGGGTGAAGTTTTTGATGCATCGCTGGGCCAACCAACCCGATCGCGTCACCGGCATCCGCCCGAATCCGTTGTTGAACGTGAACTACTACGTGGACAACACCCAGCAGTCGGTCTACACCTCCTGGCAATCCACCCTCCGCAAGCGCTTCTCGCATGGGTTAACCGGCAGTGTGAATTACACCTGGGCGAAGGGGCTTTCCACCGCTGGAGGTGACATCGGCGCATATTACCAAGGTGACGGCGACGCCCGCACGCAGCAGTTTCTATTTCCCCGTGCTGACCGAGGCCCCAATACGGGCGACATCAAGAGCTATATGAATGCGGAGTGGGTGTATGAAGTGCCGCAGCTATTTAAGAAGGGTCATCGGCTCGCGAAGTCTGTCTTCGGTGGCTGGCAGGTTTCGGGCATCTTCCAGGCTCGTACCGGTGATCCTGTAACCCTCTCTCAAACTGGCGCTTTGCAAGTGAACCGGCCGGATTACCTCGGCGGGCAGGTTTACTTCGAGAACTACCGTACGACTCTGCAGTACCTGAATCGGCAAGCATTCGGGCTAGTGCCGCTCAGTGCGGTGTCGCGTGCTCCCGATCGTCCAGGCAATGTCGGCAACGGGGCCATCCGCACCCCCGGATCGGTCAACCTGGATTTCTCGGTCGGCAAGAGCCTGCCCATCACGGAACACACCAAGATTCAGATCCGCGCCGACATGTTCAACTCGCTCAATCACACCAACCTGAATGGCCTGCGGAGCAGCCTGAACGATGCTTTCTTCGGTCAGTTACTAAGTACGGCCGGTGCGCGTGTGGTGCAGTTGAATGCGCGCTTTAGTTTCTAGCTTTACTGGGCCGTGGGTCGCGCCTCGGCCAACTCCAGGGTCACCACGCCGCGATAGCGCGCTCCGCCCCGGGTATTGACGAAGCCGTCCAGGGTGTAGCGGCCCGCGGGCAACGTCTTACCATCGGCCCCGCGCAAGGGGATCAGCGCCGCCCAGTTATGCTCCTTGTTGATGCGCAAGCTCTGCTGCGCCTGCAGGAAAGTTCGTTCCGCGCTCCATTTGAAGACCATCTTACCGGCGGCATCGGAGAGCGTGTATTCGATCTCCTGTCCGCTGTCGAAATCGAGCACCAGATCTTCATCGGAACGGACGGTCATGCGGGCAAAGACCGTGGGGGCCACGCCATTGGTGTTGAGATACACGGCCTTATCCGTCGTCACCGCGAAAGTCGTTTCGGCGGTGGCGATCATGACGGTGCCGTTAATGCGGGCATAGGTGAGGTCATAAGTGCGGGGGCCAGCGATGGTGATTTCCGTTCGCCGCAGCAGGCCGATGTAGGGCAAGTAATAGTCGGCAGTGAGGCCAGCATCGGCACAGGTGAGGCCGCCGTAGCGGATGGCGGCCACGCCGCTGAACTCGCCTAAAGGAAAGGAACCCTTGAAGTTCCTGCTCTCGATCCCGGCAGTGGCATTGCAAGGGTGTACTGAGGTGGCGAACGGCCGGCCCTCGGCGGCGGAGAAGTTTAGATACGGGCGTTCCGTGCGCGATTCCCGGTCGTAGTTTACCAAAACGCCATCTTCCGTTTGCCGTAGCCAAGCTTCGCCGTTCAGGCCGGTGAGCACGGAGTAGGTGTTGCCGTTTACCGTCTGCTGCCGCGCGACGGAAAGCACCTGTTGTGGCCCACTGGCAGTCCGGTAGATCCACTGATTGCCCACCTGGAGCGGTAAGTACTCGGGCGTCTGGGCCAGAGCGGCTGACGAAAGGACGAGCCAAAGAGTGAAACTTCTCATACCTACATAATGCATCTGTTTCATTGACGCGCAATCGGGCCGCCTTTTGGCTCGGCTAGCGTAAGTATTTACAATTTTGTTCCGGGATTGCGCTCAAATAGAAGTCGGGGAGAATATGACTTTGCATGTAGCGGGATGGCTGTTGTTGGCGGGGTGGATGTTCGTGGGGCAGGAACGTTCGTTCACGGATGACGAAGTACGGGCCTACTTGCCGAAGCTGGTGGAGACAGGCAGGCGCGAAGCCAATATCGGTCCGGCTGACGGTGAGTACCTGCATGACCTGGTACTGCGGCTGAAGGCCAAGCGGGTGCTCGAAATCGGCACCGCCCACGGCTATTCCGCCCTGTGGCTAGCGATGGCGCTGCGGAAGACCGACGGACGCTTGGTGACGCTTGAGATTCACGAAGGGCACCAGGCCATCGCCCGCCAGCACCTAACCGCCACCGGCCTGAACGGCATTGTTGACTCTCGTTTGGCCGACGCATTGGAGGAGGTGCCTCGCCTGGAAGGGCCATTCGATCTGGTGCTCATCGATGCGATCAAGACCGACTATCTCCGCTACTACGATCTGGTGCTGCCAAAAATGCGTAAGGGCGGCGTGATAGCCGCTCATAATGTCGCCTCCAACTCGGAAGTGCTGGGTGACTTTCTCAAAAAAATCAAGACGGACCCTGCCGTGCGCACTGAGTTTTTCCGCGGCAGCGCCCAAGGCCTATCCTTGAGTTACAAGAAATAACAGTTACAGCTTCTTGGCCGAGCCCAGGTAAATCGCGTTCAGTAACATCTTAAACGTGCCGTGCGATTGTGCCCGGAATTGCGGGCGAAAGCCAAACATAACAATCCGGCCGGCGCCCAACCGGCTCTCAACGCCAATCGACTTTCCCAGGACGGCTCTCTCTCCCGAGATCCATCCGCTGGCCAGTAAGTTCTTCTCCGCATACTTGGCGAAGCTGCGAACCTGGCGCTCGCCCTGATTGAACTCCGGCAACAGCGTGATTTCGAAGGCCTGGCCGCCGGTCGACATGGCATAGACTTCTTTGGGCATCCCGAAGGCAATGGGGTTGGTGCTATCTACTTCAATGCGCAGGATCGACCCCGGGCTATAGTAACCACCACTCGTCTCTTCCCCGTTGTCGGACGCCTTTAACAATCCGCGCGCGCCGAGTGGCAGAAATTGGAGCGGTAACTCGGTGGCGCTGTCGAGGGTGACTAAGGTGCCGCCGGAACGGACAAAGTCCTCCAGATTGGCTAAGCCACGCAATGCGATGCCCCCCGTAAATTCGGGGCGTTGTTGCACAGCAAGTTCTCCCGTGCCTGCCCGCCGAGCCGTCGCCTCGCCCATTTTCACCCCGTGGAGGATCGATTCCGCGCGCTGTTGCGCAAAGATGATGGTGTCGAAACGCTGACGGAGGTCACCTCGTTGGAAATCTTCATTGCGCAATATCGTATGGGGGATGCGGTATTCGTCCAGGGTCCATTGAGTCCAACCGGCATCCATGTTTTCGGGGTATGGCTGGTAGAGCCCCACGCGCGGCGTCCGCAGATCATAGGGGGCTGTAGCAAATCCCTCGTCCACCGGCCTGACGATCTTGCCCTCGCCCGTCCAGCGCACCGGCTGGTTCTGCTTGAGTAAGTCGGCGGTCGCCAGAAAAGAGCCGTTGTCGCGATGGTCTAGCGAGGGGGTGGGCGGATTTACTCGCAGTTGTAAGTCGAGGTCGGCAGTGAAACGGTCTTCGATCCGATCCACCTGCACACCCATCTGATAACTCAAGGTCCAGCCGGCTACGTCGTAAGGGCGCTTGGTGGGTCCCGTGGTGCCTGAGCGTAGTTCCGGATACTTCTGTGGCTCGAGTAAGTCAACCAAGTAACCACGGAACGGCTGCCCGGCCAGTAAGACATGGCTGCCGGCGGCATAGGTCTGGCTGCCGACGGTGAACGGCGCTTTCGCCCGTTGCACCTCGATACCGCCAAGGCGCAGGCGCTCCAGCATCCCGGCGGCGCTGGTGGGGTCCCACTGTTCGGCCGGTACCACGTAGGCATAGGGGGTTTGCTTCGCGCCGGCTTCGATATTGGCGCGTGCCAAGTCGTAGCTCTTGGTTAAGAAATGCTCGGCGCGCGACGCGGCGAGTTCCAAGATCGCAAAGTCGCAGGTGAGCATATAGTCCACCTGATCGCGAAACGTCCAAGTGCCGCCCATCCAAGGCCGCTCGTAGAATACGGTGGATTCCTTAGTCGGAATGCCATTGGGAAAGCGTTCGGGAAGCTCTTTCAACGTGTAAGTGCGCGGCGCGGCCCAGTTATTACTGGCCGTTTCGGTGAGGATGCCGTGCATATTGTGAAAAGCCGGCACCGAGCGCAGTCCCCCATTCCACCAGGCGTCAAAGCCATAATACGAAATGGCCCCCGTCTTGCCTTCGCGCGACAAGCGCTCCTTCATTGCGGAGCCAATCATGTTAATCCCTTCCATCACCGGCGCGGGGATATTCGGGTTCAACGGTTCCGAATAAGGCGGAATGAAAATTCGAGCCGGGAAGGGCGCCGATTGGTGTTGGTTATAGACAATTTGTGGGAACCACTCCTCGAAGAGCATTTTCGATACAGCGCGTGTCTCGGTTAAGTTCATCATGAACCAGTCGCGATTGTTATCGTGCCCGGCGTATTTCTGATAAAGGTAAGGGTTGCCGGCGCGTTCAAAGGCGGTGCCCACGTTGCCTGCGAACCAATGTGCCACCGTATCCAGGCCATCGGGATTGATGACCGGAATCTGCAGCAGAATCACCTGGTCGCGAATCTTGCGGACCTCGTCGCTCTCGTCAGTCAGCATGCGGTAGGCGAGTTCAGGAGCATGCTGGGCCGGGGCGATCTCGGTGGCGTGCAACCCGGAGTCGATCCAGACGATCGCCTTGCCTTCGCGCGCTAGGGTCTTCGCCTCCTCAGGGGTCGCTTTTCCCAGCGCCAGGCGGCGGTTGATCTGCTTGTAGCGGTCCAATTGACGCAGGTTTTCCGGCGAAGAAATGTAAGCGACGAACATCGGGCGACCATTGGCGCTCTTGCCGAACTCCTCCAGCTTGATACGATCGCTGGACTTAGCCAGTTTCTCGAAATAGCCGCGAATCGCGTTGAAATCGGCAATTTTGTTGTCGGCACCGGCCTCATGCCCCAGATGCTCTTTGGGCGTGGGCACGGCGGCAGAAAGCGAGAGCGCGACGAAAAGGCTCGCCAAGGGGCGGACGGAGATTCTCATAAGGATCCTTTCCAAAGGGCCCCGATTCCCTGGGGCGGTGGGCGCGAACATGGCGGGTTAAGAGACAATGATACAAAATGAGCAACCCGAAACCCTTCCGCATCGGTCTTGTGCAAATGTCCTGCTCTCTGGACGCGCGCGAGAACCAGGAAAAAGCGGAGCAGAAAATTGTCGAAGCCGCGCGCGCTGGTGCGCAGGTGATTTGCCTTCCCGAGCTGTATCGGTCGCAGTATTTTTGCCGCGAAGAGAAGGCCGAACTGTTCGATCTTGCCGAGCCTATACCTGGCGAGACTACCGACCGTTTAAGAAAATTGGCGCGCGAGCATCGCGTCGTCATTATCGCTTCCCTGTTTGAACGGCGCGCCGCCGGGCTCTATCACAACACCGCCGCCATCCTCGGTTCCGATGGCGATTTGCTAGGCCTCTATCGCAAGATGCACATCCCCGACGATCCGCTTTTCTTTGAAAAGTTTTACTTCACCCCCGGCGACTTGGGCTTCAAGAACTTCGAGACGGAGTTCGGCCGCTTGGGCGTGTTGGTCTGTTGGGACCAGTGGTATCCGGAGGCCGCGCGCCTCACCGCCATGCAAGGCGCAAACATCCTCTTTTACCCGACGGCCATTGGCTGGCATCCGGCGGAGAAGGCGCAGTATGGACCCGGTCAACTGGATGCCTGGCACACCATCCAGCGTTCGCACGCGATCGCCAACGGCGTCTATGTCGCCGCCGTGAACCGCGTGGGTTATGAAGGGCCGCGCCCGAACGACCCCGCCGACCCGAACGAGAAGAGCGGACTAGAGTTCTGGGGCAACAGCTTTCTGGCCGATCCTTTTGGCAAGTTGCTGATGGAAGGCTCGAACGCGAACGAAGAGATCCTGGTGCATGACGTGAAGCCGGCCTGGAGCGAAGAAGTGCGACGCAATTGGCCCTTCTTTCGCGATCGCCGCATTGACCACTACGGTGGCTTGACGAATCGGTGGGGCGTCTAGACCATGGCCCAGATCGATACACCCCGCCGGCGCGGCTTTCGTATGCCCGCCGAATGGGAACCTCATTTTGCCACCTGGCTGGCTTGGCCGCACGAGCGCTCCGATTGGCCCGGCAAGTTCAAGCCCGTAGCCTGGGTTTATGGCGACTTTGTCCGGCACCTTTCGCAAGTGGAGCGGGTTTTCATTTTGGTGGAAACCGAAGTGCTTCAAGAGAAGGCTCGCAAGGTTTGCGAGCGCGCCGGTGCGTGCATGGAGCAAGTGGAGTTCCTCATTCAGCCCACCAATCGCAGTTGGACGCGTGATTCGTGCCCCATTTTTGTGAAAAGCCGGGGCGGGGAAGTCGGCGTGACGGACTGGCACTTCAACGGCTGGGCCAAGTACGACAACTGGCAGGCCGATGATGCTTTACCCGCGGCCATCGCCACTCATCAAGCGCTACGTTCGTGGATTCCCGAACTCAATGGCCGTCGCATTGTGCTCGAAGGCGGGTCTATCGATGTGAACGGCCGCGGCTCCTTGTTGACTACCGAGGAGTGCTTGCTGAGCCCGGTGCAGGCGCGCAACCCGGGCCTCTCTCGCGCCGACGTCGAGCGCGTTTTGCGGAATTACCTGGCGGCCACTAACGTGCTGTGGCTGCGTAACGGCATCGCTGGCGATGATACTCATGGCCATGTGGACGATCTGGCTCGTTTCGTAAACCCCACGACGATTGTGGTGGCCAGCGAAGACGACAAGTCCGATGCGAATTACGAGCCACTCAAGGAGAACTACCAAATCCTGAAGTTGATGGCCGACGAGCGCGAAGTGCCGCTCAACATCGTGAAACTGCCCATGCCCCGGCCCATCTACTTCGATGGCCAACGCTTGCCGGCCTCCTACGCCAATTTCTATATCGCCAATCAATTGGTGCTGGTGCCGACGTTCAACGACCC
>JAYVUQ010000138.1:0-2210 GCA_043787785.1 Bryobacteraceae bacterium | reverse complement strand
CCTAGTTCACTTGCCCCGAAGCCTGCACCGGGCGGCCATCGAAAAGGGTATTCAGATTCGACGTGGCGACCCTGTCTCCGGCCTTCAATTGCGTACCAGGCACTTCCACCCAGCCGTTCGCTTCGGCTCCCGGTTGAAAGCGAAGCTCCACCGCCTTGCCTTGCCGGATGGCGAAGACCTTGGTGAGGCCGGCAATCGAATAGACCGCTTGCATCGGCACCAGGTTGACGATTTGAGCGCTGTGGGTGGCGAGCTTCACCTGGACGAAGCTGCCGGGACGAAGGCGCGCGTCATTCTCGAGCGGACGCGCTTCGGCAACCAGCGTACGGTTCTTGGCGTCCAGCGTGGGGTTCAACTGACGCACGACGGCGTGGAACTCGGTGCCCGGAGTAGCGTCGGTGGTGAAGGTAAGCGTCGTGCCGACCTTGGCGTACGCGATGTCGCTCTCTGGCACTTCCACCCGCAGGCGCAGGGGGTAGGCTTTGACGAGCGTCAGGATCGTCGCGCCCTCCTTCACGTATTGGCCTGGGGCGGCGGCGCGGGCACTGACGATAGCGTCAAAGGGAGCGCGCAATACGGTATCGCGAAGGCGCTTTTCCACCAGCCCGACGTCAGCGCGCAGGGCGCTGACGCTAGCCAGTTGGGTGCGCAGTTCGTCCTTGGTTGCCTGCAAACCGGCTTGGCGGGCCTGGAAAGCCTTCTCCATTTCGGTGAAGCGTTGCTGGGAAATGTCGCCGCTCTGGTAGAGTTTTTGCGCGCTGTCGAACTTGGTGGAGGCGTCTTCCATTTGGGCCTGGGCTTGACGAATGGCGGGGGTGCTTTCGGGCGTGACGTTGACCTGCCCGGGGTCGAGGCCCATGCGAGCCAAGGCCTGGTTGACGGCGGATTTGGCGCGCTCGAGTTGGAGCGACAGTTCGGCGCGGTCAAGCTGGGCGAGCACTTGCCCCTTGGCAACGGATTGGCCGAAATCGACCGAAATGGAGTTGATGTGGCCGGGAATCTCAAAAACCGAGTTGATGGTGTCGTCGGGTACCAGGGATCCGGTGAGTTGCAGCGTACGGTCGAGCGGGCGGGCATCGACGGGAGCGGTTTTGATAGCCAGCAATGGTTCGGGTTTGGCAGCGGCCTGAACGGGCGCATCCTTCTTACAGGCAACGAGGAGCAGAGCGGCGATAACCGGGATGGTGAACGTTTGCTTCATTTGTTTATTGGTTTTTAGCGAGGATACCGTCGAGGTAAAGGTCAATCATTTCGGAAAGTTCGGGGACGCCTTCCTGGCAGGCATTGGGGAAGAAGATGCTCTTTTTGGCCGCGTCGCTGACGATGCCCAGAAAGCCAAACATGATCGCGTTGGCATTGGCCTGGCGCAGATGGCCGGCCTCAATCTGGGATTGGACGTACTGGCGGACCTGGCTACAGAAAGAGACTTCGTGCCGCTGAAAGGCTAGCTCGGCAAGCTCATGCCGCTCGAGGGCGGCAAAGAAGATCAGGCGAACGTAGTTGGCATTCGTTTGGTGCCACTCCCAGGCGAGTTTGGCGAGCACCTGGAAGACTTGCCGAACGTCGTAGGATGGGTCGTTGAGGACGACGGGCACCAGCATCTCCACCTCGGAGCCCATCACGGTTTCAATGATGGCCGTGTAAAGGTCGCGCTTGGAGGGAAAATGCTGGTAGAGGACGGGCTCACTGACACCAACGGCGGAAGCGAGTTCGCGGGTGGTGACCCCGCGAAAACCTCGTTCGCCGAACAGGCGCATGGCGGTTTCAATGATGGCGGCACGTCGTTCGACGGAAGACATGCGGGTAGTAGTGCTCATAAATTAGCGCATTAGCAAGCGCTAACCTAGGATACACTAACTTAGTGTTCACTAGCAAAAGAAAAGCGCCGCCCGGTTGGGGGCGGCGCTTCCGTAAGCTCGAAAGGATTTAAGCGATGACGTCGACACCCATCGAAACGCACGCTCCCTTGACCTGGGAAATAGCGGATTCGAGGGTAAAGCTGTTGAGATCGGGCATTTTCAGCTTGGCAATCTCTTCCACTTGCTTCATGGTGATTTTGCCGACTTTGGCTTTGTTCGGTTCAGCAGAGCCCTTGGCGATCGCCACGGCCTTCTTAACCAGTACGGCGACGGGTGGCGTCTTCGTGATGAAAGTGAAGGAGCGATCGTTGTAGATGGTGATGACCACCGGGATGATCAAGCCTTCCTGAT
>JAYVUQ010000137.1:0-3224 GCA_043787785.1 Bryobacteraceae bacterium | reverse complement strand
ACACCAAGCCTAGGAGATGCGATCCGATCAGGCAGTGAGCCCAGCCGCCCGGACCCAGGTAGTGCGGTCAAGACGGGAACGGTCATGCACTGCATCCAGCCGCCAATTCCCTGCTGGTTAAGAGGGCTACGCTTCTTGTCGCGCTAGGTTACAGCCAAACTTGGAGTCTGCGAACTAGACCTCAGCGAACTCATCGCGCCCGCCACAATCTCGAACGACCGCAGGCGATCAGCATGACGGTAAGCCTCTGAGGTAAACATAATCTCGTCGACCCCAGTGTCGGCGATGAAGGCTTCGATGCCGGCTTTTACCCGCTCCGGGCCGCCAATGATGAGGGCTCCGAGCTTGGATTGGACCATAAGACTCTCATCGTTCGAGAGCAGGCCGGTTAGGCTATCGACGGGCGGAGCCATGAAGAAAGGCTCGCCGCGTATCAGCTTGGCGACCCTGAGGATGAGCGAAGTGGCCAGCCGCTGGGCGGCGGCGTCGGTATCCGCGGCGATGATGGGAACGCCGGCCATGGCGTAAGGTTTGGCCAGGTAGCGCGAGGGCTTGAAGAGGCTGCGATACACGTGCAGCGCGTCCTTCAACTGTTGCGGAGCGAAGTGGCTGGCGAAAGCAAACGGTAAGCCCAAAGTAGCCGCCAGTTGGGCGCTGAAGGTGCTGGAGCCCAGCAGCCAGACGGGTACGTGGGTGCCAGCTCCAGGCACGGCGCGGACGCTTTGGCCGGGCTGAGGGTCGTCGAGCAAGTCCAGCAACTCTTGCACGTCGTCCGGAAAGTCCCGACTGCTCGTGGCATTCCTCCTCAGCGCGCGCACGGTGCCGGGGTCAGTGCCGGGGGCGCGGCCGAGGCCCAAGTCAATCCGGCCGGGGTAAAGCGTTTCGAGGGTGCCGAACTGCTCGGCGATCACCAGCGGCGAATGATTAGGCAGCATGATGCCACCGGAGCCAACGCGGATGCGGCTGGTGCCGCCAGCAATATGGCCAATCAGCACCGAGGTGGCGGCGCTGGCGATCCCGGCCATGTTGTGGTGTTCGGCGAGCCAGAAGCGCATGAAGCCTAACTCTTCCGCATGCTGGGCGAGATCGAGCGATGCCCGGAAGGAGTCGGCAATGGTGCCGTTCTCTTTGACTGTTGCCAGATCGAGAATGGAGTACCGCGTTTGGCTCATGAGCATTTAGATGCGCGGGGAGGGGGCAAAGTCGCGTTGGCTGGCTTAATGTGCAGAGTTGCCCAAACACCGATCACGACGATTTTCTCTCATCAACTCAATCACTTATGGCCAAAGGCAGAATTCACGATGCTACCCTGGGGAATCAACCCCACACGCCACCTAAACTCCGGGTAGCCCAGGCGAACACATTAAGAAGACGGAAAAGATGAAGTCCAATCAAATCAACAACTCCCGGCTTCGTTTCGTCACCAGCCAAAACTCCCCTTTAGCCGCCAGTCCGCGTAGTTTAGTTCCAAAAGTGTCATCCCAGCCCACCGCTAGCCCTACGTAGACCGAGGTCGATAGCCGGGGCGGGCGCGGACCCGCATCTTCTTGGCCGTGTCGTTGAGGATCTCGACGCCAATTTTGCGGAAGCCCTCGTTGGGGTTGGGCTTCGGATAGTAAGTCATCGTGTAGGAATTGCCGAGGTCTTCGCGGATGTTCTCGAACGCCTCTACCTGCTTCTGCCAGGTTTTGGCGAAATAGGCTTTGCCGCCGGTGCGGGTGGCGATGCGGCGGAAAACGGCGCTCGAGATGGCGTCCTTACTCACTTCGCTGGTGGAGATGACGTAGATGGGGATGCCCTCATCTTCGGCCACGGCGCGGACGTCGTCGGGTGCGACCATGGAGCCGTTGTCGGGGCCGTTCGAGAAGACGATCACTACTTTGCGGCCGGGGACCTTGGCGGCGTCGCGCAAGGCCAGCAGGAGTGCGTTGTAAAGAGCGGAATCATCGCCGGCGACGGCTTTGCGTAGCCCGGCCACGGCGTCGTTGCGGTCTCGGGTGAGCGTGGCGGCGCGGGTAAGGTTACGGGAGAACGTGTAGACGGCGACGGAGTCGGCACGGTCGAGCCCGCGAACGAAGTCGGCGATGGCGTCCGACGCGTACACAAAACCCTTGTACATGTAATTGCTGGTGTCAAAGAGGACGAAGACGTTGGTGCCGACGAAGGCATCCACGGGGCCGGCCTTGGCTTCGGGATCGGCTTGGGTAACGAGCGGTCGGGTTTGGCCGTTATCCAAAATCTGCAACGGCGTCTTATTGCCTTCCGCAAACGTCGACATGGACTGTTGAATGCCGTCTTCCAAAATGCGGAAGTCGGTATGTTTCAGACCATTGATGTACTTGCCCTTGGAGTCAGTAACGGTAAAGCTGAGCACCACCATGTCGACTTTGATGCGAAAGGTGGGGGTCTGTTGGCCGAAGGCCAAGTAACCGCCGGCGCAGGGCAAGGCTACGGCGGCGGTATTAAGGAAGCGTCTACGATTCACTGGATTGGACCTCACGGTATTGTTCGTGTTCTCAATGTTACTGCAAAGCGGCCTTCTGCTGGACCGCCATTTGTTTACGCCAGTCAGCCCGAATGTCGTCACCGACCAGGCGTAGGGACCGCAACAGGGCCGGCCAATCTTCGAGGTGCGTGGCAAAGATCCGTTCCACGGTCTTCTGCGTCCATTGGGGAATTACCACGTTCAATTGGGAGGGGGGCAACTGCATCTCGTCAGCCAGCGCGGCGTAGAACAGATTGCTCGACTCCCAGCTTTCGGCCAGGATGCGGCTCGAATAGCCCATCAAGGTGGGAAAGGTGCGCAGGTTGAGCAATTCCGGGGTGTAGGAGGCAGCCAGAGTGGGCTTGGGCGTGCCGAACGCGCGAGAGATGGCGGCGTAATTGACCGCATCGGGAGTCTCGGCCGTCATGCGGCGGATCTCGGCAGCAATGGCGTCGGTGCTGGCCGGGTCGGCACGGAGCACTTGGCGGGCGATGCCAAAAAGTTCCGAAGGCGTGACGAGATCGAGCGCGGAACGGACTTGCGCGCCGAAGAGCAACTGCGCCACTTCGCGTGCCCGGGCCGGGGCAGCCTGCTTTTCCAGGGCATTGAGCACTTGTTCGCGCCGCTTTTCGTCGATGACGGCTTCGGCGAGGAAGCTCTCACCGGCACGCAGATGCAGGGCGAGCCAATGCAATTGGCCAGGAGTGACCGTCCAAAAGCGCGGGATTTTAGCGCTCAA
>JAYVUQ010000136.1:0-2344 GCA_043787785.1 Bryobacteraceae bacterium | reverse complement strand
TTCATAGAAAGATTCCTGCATGAGGGGATCGAGACCCTCCGTGGGTTCGTCCAAAATTAACAGGAGCGGGTCGGCTTGAAACGCCTGGATCAAGCCGAGCTTTCGTTTCATGCCCGTGCTGTACTCGCGGAGCTTTCTCGAAAGATCGCGATCGCTTAGCTCGAAGCGCTCGATCAGGTTGTTTCGATGCTCTCTAGAAACGGTCCCGCCTCCCATTCGCTCCAGGAACACCAGCAATTCGTGTCCTGTTAAATCGGAATAAATTCCCATTTCGCCTGGCAAGTATCCAACCGCGGAGCGGGCTTTCAAACTGTCTGACTGGCAATCATGCCCGAAGATGGCGGCATTGCCCGAGGTTGGGCGCAGCAGGTCGAGCAAGATTCTGATGGTGGTAGTCTTGCCTGCGCCATTCAGCCCGAGGAATCCAAAGATCTCACCACGCGGAACCTCAAGGTCAAGATGATTTACAGCGACAAGTCTCCCGTAGCGTTTGGTCAATCCACTAATTGAGATTGCAGCGGAGCCGGAGGGCACCTTCGGATTCTAACGCAAACTGGTCAGTAATTCCGCAAGAGCAAGGGAGCGCCTCTCCCGCCGCTTCGCGTTCGTCACCTACGAATTGGCCCTGAAAGCTGGGCCCCGCCTCGCCAGGTGCTTGCCCACCGCGTGCGCCCACTGGGTGGCTACCCCGATCCTGAACCGATCCGGTCCATCATGAAAAGCGACACCGCATCGGCTTGTTGGTAAACTTTGCGGATGCGGCGTCTTTGGTTCACCGGCCTGCTTTCGGTGCTTTCGCTACTGGCCCAGTCCGGACCCCAGTCCGGGGCCAGCATCTTTCTAACCCAATGCGCGGTCTGCCACGGCGCAGGCGGCGAAGGTGGCCGCGGCCCCACTTTAGCGCGACCCAAGCTGCGCCATGCGCCGGATGAGGAAGCGCTCTTCCGCGTGATTCGCCGCGGCATCCCCAACTCCGGCATGCCGGCGACCGGGCTAGCCGAACGCGAGATCCGCCAGGTGATGGAGCACGTGCGGGCGCTCGCGCGCGTCGCCGCTCCGGCAAGGCCGCCCGGAGACCCGCTGCGCGGCCGGCAGATTTACGCGGGCAAAGGCGGCTGCGTTGGTTGCCACCAGGCCTTCGGGCCTGACCTAAGCGGCATTGGCGAACAGCGGAGCTTCGCCCACCTGCGCACTTCGCTCACTGATCCAGCCGCCGACGTCCCCGCCGGATTTATGCTGGTGGAAGCGGTCACCCAAGGCAGCCGCAAAATCTCCGGTGCACGCCTCAATGAGGACACGTTCTCGTTGCAATTGCTCGATGCTTCCGGCAACGTACGCTCCTTCTGGAAGTCCGAACTGCGCGCGTGGAAGCTGTTGCCCGGCCAAACCCCCATGCCCAGCTATCGCGGCGTTCTGAGTGAAACCGAGTTAGATGATCTGGTGGCTTTCCTCGTGACGCCATGAGAATCCTTAGCCTTTTATTCGGGAGCGTAATGGCGCTCGCGCAGGTGCCGTATGAACGAATCGCGGGCGCCAAGCTACAGCCAGAAAACTGGCTTACTTACTCGGGCGATTACTCCTCCCAACACTACTCGCGGTTGTCGCAAATCAACCGGACCAACGTCGCGCGGCTGAAGCTCGCCTGGATGTACCAGATTGGCAGCCGCCAGCACTTTGAAGCCACTCCGCTTGTCGTCGACGGCGTGATGTACCTCACCGAACCGCCCAGCGACGTGACCGCACTGGACCTCAAGACCGGGCGTCCGCTGTGGCATTACCGGCGCACGATTCCGGAAGGCGTGCCGGTGTGCTGCGGCCAGGTGAATCGCGGCGTGGCGATCCTCGGTGGCCAGATCTTCATCGGCACCATCGACGGCCACCTGGTGGCGCTCGACGCGCGAACGGGGCGCGTGCGCTGGGATGTGGAGGTGGCCGACTACAAGCTGGCTTACACCATCACCGCCGCGCCGCTCGCACTCAAGGACAAGATCATCGTCGGCATCGCGGGAGCTGAATACGGGGTGCGCGGCTTTTTGGACGCCTACGACGCCAAGACGGGTAAGCGCGCCTGGCGCTTCTGGACCACGCCCGCGCCCGGCGAGCCCGGCCATGAGACCTGGTCCGGTGACAGTTGGAAGTTCGGCGGCGCCACCACCTGGATCACCGGCTCGTTTGACCCGGAGCTGAATCTCATCTACTGGACCACCGGCAATCCGGGGCCCGATTACGACGGCGACGTGCGGCTGGGCGACAACCTCTACTCGAACTCGGTGCTGGCCCTCGACGCCGACACCGGCCAGCGCAAATGGCACTTTCAGTTCACGCCGCATGACGTCAACGACCT
>JAYVUQ010000135.1:0-7364 GCA_043787785.1 Bryobacteraceae bacterium | reverse complement strand
CCGGCATCCGGATATGAAGATTGAAATGGTGGAGCGTCTCGGCGAAGCGCGTTTCCAGCAGGGCAAGACCATGGAAGCGGCAGAAACTTGGAATCTCGGCGCGATGATTGCCGAGAAGCTGGAGAAACCCGCGCCGCTACGGCAATTGCTGGGTAAGCTTGCGGCTCTCTACGGTTCGGTCAACGATCCTCGTTTGTCTGAGGTTCGCCAGCGGCTGGCGCGGATAGGGGTGGCGTAGCGCGATGCGATCCCTGGCCAATCTCGGTCTCGCCGTCCAGCAGAACCTCGAGGGCACCACGGGCGATCGCACGTCTCCTTTCACCCGCATGGGCAATACGTTGCGGGAAACGGGCGCGGTCTATACGCGCTGGCACGAATCGACCAGCAAGGTTTTTGAGCCTTTGCCACCGCTGCCGAATCGGCCGCTCACGCCGGTGGAACAGATTCAGCGCGCTACGGTGGTGATTCGCCGGGTGCAGGCCGTCATGGGTGCCGTGATGGGTCTTTATGGCATGGCACAGGACATGATGAACGTGGGCTTCGCGAATCTGACGGCACCTCTGGCGGCAATTTTTCCTAGCCTGCCCGCAGCTCGCCTCACCTCGCTTTATATCGGTACGCCGCACGCGCATTCGCATCCGCCAAGCCTGATTCCGCCCGCACCGCCCATTCCTTTGCCGAGTATGGGACCAGTCCTGCTGGGAACCTGCGTCCGGGTTCTGATCAACAATCTGCCGGCGGCGCGGTGCGGCGATATCGGGCTCGCCATCACCTGCGGCGGCTTGACGCCATTCTTTCAAATCGCCACCGGCTCTTCGAACGTCTTCATTGGCGGAACGCGTTCCGCCCGGATGGGTGACATCTGCCGGGCCTGTGTGCCGGGTGAGAGTCGCAGCATCGACGCCAGCCGCGCGATGGCCGCGATCGGCAAGGCGGCTGCGCTGATGAGCTCGGGTTTGGCGGCGATGGGTATGATTTCGGGCTTAGCGGGCGTGGTGGCCGACGCGGCCGAAGCGGCGGTGGAAGATGACGCGGCCATGGCGGCGGCCAAGACCCTCGCCGCCCAAATGGGTGCCGCGCAGCTGGCGGCCGATGCTGCGGCGATGGTGGCCACCCAGACCATGGGTAAGGATCCGGGGATCCCTCCGAGCACCGGCGCGATCGTCATCGGAAGCTTCAATGTCCTGGTTGGTGGTTTTCCCATGGTGAACATACCCAACCCGATTGACGTGTTGCTGAAAAGGCTGGCGCGGTATAAGTTCAAGTCCAAGCAAGGCGAGTTGGGCGAGCCCGCGGGTCAAGCGCCGAGGCACGCCTCACAATGACTCCTCTTCTGCGTGGCTTCTGTTTCCCGCCGACCGACGAAGAGCGCTTCGTCGGCGATCCCGTCGACGTCATCTCCGGCGCGAACTCGGCCCTTTGGATCGACTGCGAGTTGCCGGGCCCCTATCCCTTCCGCTGGATTCGCTGCTATGACAGTGGGCGGAACGGAGAAGGAATGGCCCTGGGCTGGGGCCACTCGCACGACTTTGATCGCTGGCTGATCATGGATGTCGACGGCATCCGCTATGTGAGCCCCACCGCCGTCATCGGCTTTGCGCCGCTCACCGAGGATGGCGCGCAGGCGGCCGCGGGCGGATACTTCCTGCGCCGCCTCAGCGCCACTTGCTATCACATGCGTGGTCACGGCAAGGCCGAAATGTGGTTTGAGTTTACCGACTCGCGGCTGCCCGCCCCACTCCAACAGATCGGGGAAGGCGAAAACCGGCTGACGTTGTTCTACGAAAACGCGCGGCTCGCCAGCATTCGCGATTCCCGGGAGCGGACGATCCTCGTCGCCTACGATACGATGGGCCGGCTGTCGCGGCTAACCCTGCTGGGCACGCTGCCGAATCAAAGCTGGGAGGTGCTCGGCTACCGTTACGACGCGCGCGGCAATCTGACGCAGGTGATCGATTCCTACGGTTATTCCTTTGCCTTCGACTACGACGCGGCGAATCGCATGACATCGTATGCGAATCGGCGGGGTTACAAGTTCACTTACGAATACGACGGGGCCGGCCGGTGCGTCCGTACGCGTGGCGACGACGGCTTGTTCGACGTCAAGCTGCGCTACCTGCCGGAGCGCGGCACCGTGGCGACGCGGTCCGATGGCGGCGAGTGGCTGTATCTGTATCCCGATGGCTACATCGAGCGGATTATCGACCCGTTGGGGGGCGTTCGCAAATTCACCCTCGACAAGACCGGTAACCTCGTGGAGGAGCTCGATCCGAACGGCAACGTCACGAAACTCCTGCGCGATTCGAGCGGGGCTTTGTTGCTCTATCAACCGGCGGTTGGCCAAGCCGCGGCTGTCCGCGAGAGTGCCCTGCCCGTCGCCGAACAGAACCATCCGCTGCCCCACTGCCCCCTCGGGTGGGAGCTTGGCGAGTGGGTGGACCATCATGCGATTCACCTGCCGGCACCCGATGATCCGGCGCTGCGGGCGCTTCCCGACGCCGTCTCCTCGGCGATTCAGACTGTGGTGCATCCGCCGCACCCCGCGCCCACTGACTATGCCGCCAAGGGTTGTTGGGAATCCCCCGAAGGCGATGTCTTCGACGAACGCGGGCTCCGGATCAAGCATGTCCACGCCGATGGCTCGGCTCATTATCACGGGCACGATGCCAATCGGCGCCAAACCAAGCAGCGGGACCGCGATGGTGTCACCAGCTCTCTCGACAGTGCCCCGAATGGCTTGCCCCTGCGAGAAGTGGACGGCTTAGGCAACGCCGTCGCTTTCGAATACGACGCCGAGGCGCGCGTAAAGGCCGTCATCGACGGCGGCGGGACGCGGAGCGACTACGAGTACGACCTGAAAGGTCGGTTAGTCCGCATTCAGCGTCACGGTGTCGTGAAGGAAGAGTATCGTTATGACGCCGCCGATAATCTGGTGCAGAAGCGCGACCAGCACGGCGCCGTCATGTTCACCTGCGAGGTGGGCCCCGGCAACCTCGTCGCCAAGAAGACTTTCGCTTCGGGCGCGGTGCACGAGTTTGCTTACGACCAAGCGGGGCGTTATCTTGCGGCGAGCACGAAAGGGGCCGAGGTCGCTTTCGCCTACGACGAACTCGGGCACCGCGTCGCCGACCAGCGCAATGGAAAGGGCGTCACCCATCAGTTCGAGGGTCCTCACCTGGTGGCGACCACCGTGCTCGAGCGCTTCATCACCAAATACGAGCACGATGGCCCCAAGGCCTTGACGTTAATTGACCCGGCCGGCGGGCGGCACCGGCTGCAGAAGCTGGGCCATGGACTCGTCCTGCGGACGGATGCCAATCGCACGAACGAACTCAGCCAATACGATCCGGACGGGCGATGCCTGAGTAAGCAGATCTGGAATAGCGCCAAAGCCTCCATGCCGTGGCGGCGCGAGTTCCGCTATTCGCCCGCAGGCCATCTGCGCGAAGCGCTCGATTCCATTGCAGGCAAGGCCGTTTTCACTCATGACGCGGCGCATCGGCTCACTGGGGCCACGCTCGGGAGCAACCGCCGGCTCGAGTTCGAATACGACAACGCCGGCAACCTTTTACGCAATGGCACTCCCGCCGCTCGGCTAACCATGGCCACGGGCAACCGGATTGAGGCCGTGGCCCAGGAGCGTTTCGAATACGACCACCGCAACTCCGTGGTGGCGCGAGGCGGGGGCACTCGCTACACCTATAACGAACGTGACCAACTCGTGGCCTGGGAGTCCGGCGGGCAACGCGTCACCTTCGCGCACGATGCCCTCGGGCGCCGGTACCAGAAGAAGTCCGCAGAGGGCACCACCGAGCTTTACAACTACACGGACCGGTTACAAGCCGAAGTCTCCCCCGACGGTCGCCTGCGCGTCTACATTTATGCCGACACGTTCTCGATGACCCCGTTGCTGTTTGTTGACTATGCGAGCGTCGACGCCGATCCGGCGAGCGGACGTTGCTACACGATTTTCTGCGACCAACGCGCGACGCCGGTCACCGTGCAGAACGCCGCGGGAGAAGCGGTCTGGCAGGCCGAGGTGGAGCCCTACGGCCGCGCCGAGATTCAGCCTGGGGCGGGCGTCGTTTTCAATTTGCGTTTTCCCGGTCATTACTATGATCCGGAGACTCAGCTTCACAACAACCGCTTTCGGGAGTATGATTCAGGTTTAGGGAGGTACTTGCAGTCGGATCCGCTGGGCACGGCGGGCGCGGTAAATTTGTACGCGTATCCTGCGGATCCGCTGACGATGGTGGATCTGCGGGGGGAGCAGTGTGGCGGTACTGATCCCGACTGCCCTGACGCGAAGAATCGCGAAAATCCGACGAACACGGAAAACACCGCACCGGTTAGGGAGCCCCGGACCGGCGACAAATATGCTGATCGGATGGCGGATATGAGTGAAGGCAGCCGGGAGCGTGATCAACGATACGGAGTTACGATTCTAAGCCCGGAGGAACGGCAGGCGTATCGGGTAGTGGGCGATGATCAAGGCAGACTAGTTTGGGCACAAACGGGCCTACCCGTCGATACACCTAACAATACGGCGATTTACGTAATGGATCAACACGGTAACGTCTTTGTTCATCCGGATCCGAAGTTTGGCGAAATCCATCACTCGACGATCGGCTCTGGCGGGCCAGTGGCCGGCGCTGGCGAGATTCAGGTAATCAACGGGACGGTCACCGACATCAATGACCATAGCGGCCACTATGGTGGCAATCTACCTCCTGGCGGGCCTCAAACAACCCGGGATGAGTTGGCGTCGCAAGGGGTCAACACCTCAAACACGAATGTGGCGAATCATCAGCAATGAATCACCTAAATCTTTCCGATGAAATCGTTCTCCTATGGTCGTTGCCCGCCGGAGTGTCCGCGAAGCGCTATTCCTTGAACCTTGAGCTATTGCCGGGACCCGTATTGAAACATCTGCTCGACAGTTTTTCCGAGGCAGAGATTGCCGCCACAATTGCCACTATCGTGGAACAGGCCGCGGCGCTAGAAGAGTCGGCTAGCCTGAACGACCAACGGTTGATCTTCCTCACCGGATGCGCTATTCTCCTCGCCGAGGATGCGGTGTTGTTACCCAAAGCTACGTTACAGCACGCCGTACGCTCTCTGCCCATCTCGATTTGGTTCCGCCAAGTCTCTCGACTAGTGGAAAAGCACCTTTCTGAAGCGGATCTACAAGAAACGCTCCTCGTTGGCATTTCAGACGTTTCCACCGTGCCGACGATCGAGAATAGCCTCGAAGGCATTCGCGTCTACCGGAGCTTTCCGAGAGTGGGGCGGCATGAGTCGCCATCCGATGAGATTCGCCGAGAACTTGCCGCTCAGGTCGAAACGCTCACGCGCCACCGAAATCCCAACATTACCAAGTTAGCGATCCAGGCACGTGTCTCGCTCGCGCAAAATCCCTGAAATATGGCCACCAACTCTTTTTTTTTGATCACCATCCTAGCCGCCATACTAGTCCTACTCGCGGCCGGCGCTGTCTCCCTGCGAGGCGCCGCTACGGGCCATCAAACCGCCACCGGGACCATCCTTAGCAAACAACACAAACCCCCTGGCACCTTCACCCAGACCCCCGCCGGCTCGCGACGCGAAGGATTCTGGACCCCCACCGCCATCCCCATTGCCGAATGCTTTATCTTCGAAATCCAACTCGACTCACCGCCCGGCGGCATCGTCCGCTACTCCACCAACGTCATCCTCGGCCAGCGCTTTGAGAAAGGCAACAAAGTCGAGCTCGACTACGAAGTCCGGGGCACCATCCTGGGCAAGCGCGCGTATGTCCTCGACTTACGGCTCAAAGAGGCTGCGAAGGGCAAGTGAGCATCGAACTCACCATCCGCCCCCGCCGCCAGTCCTCGGAGTACTCCTGCTGGTGGTTCGCCATGGCTATGATCCTCGACTATTACGGCCACCACTACCCCGACCCCATGCCCCTTGGCCCCGGACTCTCCGGTGCCGACGGCTGGCTTCGCCCATATGGACCCCTGCCCGGCCGCGTGATCCCGTCCACCGAAGAGTTCGAAGCCTGGTCCCGGGGCGCGGCTGCCCGGCCCCAGTTCATTGACGTGGCCGACTGGTTTCGCCATGGCATCCCCAACACGCCGGATGGCCTCCGCCAATTTCGCGACCTTTCCGGCTTCCGCGGCGTCCCCGAACTGCCCGCCTTCGGCCACTGGACCTGCGAAGGCATCGAAGCCATGCTCCGCTGTCATGGACCCGTCATGAGCGTCGGCACCTGGAATGGCGCTCCGCATGCCGTGGTCATCGTCGGCGCTTTCCTCGACGACCAGTCGATCTCCTATTGCGACCCCGCCTATGGCGAAGTGCGCGAGACTCCCCTGGCCGCCTTCAACCAGCGCATGGGCCAGTTCCTGGCCCCCGTGGACCCCGTGAATCCCCTCTACTACCCCGCAACGCAGCCGGTGCGCGCCTTCGACCCCGACTTCACCCATCCCGCGCCCTCCGGTTCGTGATAGCCTTTGAGGAACCGACGGTAACTCCAACATGGCAAACGCTTCCCCCGCCCTCACCATCGATCAGCTGCTCGTCTCGCGTGAAACCACGGAGCGGGTCTCGCAATATGTTACGACTCGCCTCCGGGAGCACCTGACAGTCCTGTACCCCATCCTCGCTCCCCGGCGGGTCTTCGGTAAGTATGTGGGTGCCCGGGAAACGGTGGCCCGGGCCGAAGAAGCCTATCAGCAGCTGACCGAGAAGTTCAAGGCCGTCTGCGGCAAACCCTTTGACCTGCGCGCCGACCTCGACGAAGAGGCCCTCGCCGCCGTCGAGCACGGCATCGACGTCCAGCCCTGGGAATATTCGCACTTGATCGGCGACAAGACCATCACGATCACCAGCCCGTTCCGCTGGGTGGTGACCTATAAGTCCGATTACTCGCTCAAAGAGATGCGCAAACTGCTGGCGGCCAAGGAGGGCGAACGGCGCGCGGCGTCGGTCCGCCATTTTGTGGTGAATGCCCTTGCGATGCAACTCGTCATCTCGCGCATCACCGGCGCCACCCAGTTACTCGGCGATCTGCGCTACAAAATCGCCACCGAAATTCCGCAGGATCTGGGGAAGCTCCCCATGGTCACCATCGACTCCGGGCTTACGTCCGTGCGTCCGCCAGACGATCTCATCCTCTCCGCCACCCGCTTCTCCGGCGTGCCGGCTTTTATTGAGTTGATCGAAGAAAAAGCCGTAGCCGAGTTAGTAGACCCTTACCGCGCCCAGATCACTTCGCTACTTACTGCGAGATAGCACCGTCTCGACGCCCTTGAGGTGCTCCTCGCCTTTGAGCGACCACCACGTGTCCTGCAGCTTGAACGCCGGCGTGATGGGGGCGATGG
>JAYVUQ010000134.1:0-5967 GCA_043787785.1 Bryobacteraceae bacterium | reverse complement strand
CACATGGGCGCGGGGGGCCTGGCGGGAACGGCGGAAGACTATGTGCGATTCTGCCAGATGTTACTCAACGGCGGGGTGCTGGAGGGTAAGCGGCTGGTGAGCCGCAAGACGATTGAGCTAATGACGGCGAATCATATTGGGGAGATTCCGCTGTGGCAGGAGACGCTGCGGGGCTATCGGTTTGGGCTGGGATTTCGGGTGCGGGAACACACGGGGGAGAGCGCTTTGTTAGGGTCAAATGGCAGTTACGGTTGGGGTGGAGCTTACGGCACGTTCTTCTGGATTGACCCGAAGGAGCAGATGGTGGGCATATTGATGATCCAGTTGATGCCCTATGCGCAGGTAAATATCCGGCCGGAGTTTCAAAATGCGGCGACGCAGGCGATTATTGACTAAGTGGGCCTGGCGTTACGGCAATGACTCTAGCATGGGGGCGGTGAACAACTTACGCTCGATTTGCTGTTCGATTTCGCGAACTAGCAGACGGCGGAGGTCTTTGGCGGTGTGTTTGTTCCACTCACGCGACGTGAGCTTGGAGATGGGGGCGGAGAGCATCTCCTCGGCGATGGCGGCGGATTCGGGCTGGAGACGGAGTTCGGGCAGGAAGCCGGAGAGGCGGACAGCCCAGAGCGAGTAGTAGAGGATGGCGGGCCAGAGGCCGGGTTCGCCGGCTGCGCGGAGGTGATCGAGCATGGCGAGCATAAGGCGGAAGTAGCGCTCGTTGAGCTCTTCGGGCTGCAGGAGGTGCTCGCCCACTTCGGCGATGTAGTCGAGAGCGAGGGCGAGGTCGTAGCTGGAGGCGAGATCAAAGGGAGAGGAGACCACCTCGGCGCCGATGATGGTGGTGAGGTCTCGATTTTCGCGTTTGGTGTAAGTGATGCGGGAGAGGGACATGCGCTCGAGCCCGGCACCAAAGGGCGACTTCGGCTTGCGAACGCGCTTGGCCACGCCGCGGAGTTTGCCGAGGTCGCGCGTGAAGTAGGAGACGATCAGGTCGGCTTCGCCAAAGGGGTAACTGCGCAGAATGAGCGAGTCGCTGGTGGTGTTCACGAAGTACCCGGGCGCATAGCTGTTATCTTAACGTGATGTTGACGAACCGCAGCATCCCAGACTGCACCGTGATTCCGGTGCTCTCCTATCCCGATGTGGTGGCTGCGGCGGCATGGCTGGGAGAGGCCTTCGGCTTCACGACGCGCTTCAGCATGGGAACCCATCGGATTAAAATGCGGGTGGGCGATGGCCGATGTAGATCCTGCGGACTGAGGTGGTGTGTCAGGTTGACACAGTACTGGGACAGATTTCCCTAGCCTTCAAGATGTAAATTGTTGTACTATCTTAGAATTGACTTTCCGTCTGGAAAGAAAAACGCATCGGAGCGGGGCCTAGTGTAGAGTTTTTACCCACTCCGATGCGGTCCGCCCAGGATGAGCGATTGAGATTCCGGCTTTAAGCGCGCCAAGCACTACGATTTTCATCGCAGCGTCCATTCAATAAGGCCCGCGTCCTATGAGTCCTCACTGTTGGCTTGACGATCTGACTTGAACCGAAACCCGGAGAGCTGCTGACGGCCGAACTGCTGTGGCCGAAGGTCTGGGTAAAGTACTTCTCTCCTACGAGTACTACCGCAAAGTCTATGAAACTAATGGCACTCGCCACATTGGGAAAAAAGACCCTCTGTTGCAACTTGCAAATAGTGATTTCGAACGGTTAAGAGAAATTTCATTCACCCAACTCCCGCAAGCACGCTGTCATGGAGTCCGTTCTGATCACTGGATTGCCTGCTGCAACAGAGGGCAGGTTTTAGAGTGACTTCATCAATTCGTTCATCATCATAGCAAAACGAATGCCACTTTTGTCATTAGGTCAACCCAAAGAAAACAAGAGCCTTTGGAACTCCCGTAACCCCTGCCAGTGCGGCATGAGTCTACAAAGCTGTGTCCCTGTGACACACTGGAGAACGATGGGGCACCGGATTTGGGCGTATAGGCTGATTTTGTTGGTAGCGTTGCCGCTTTTGAGTACTGGGGCGGAGGAGGACTACCGGGTTTACACGGAATCGCCGAGGATATTTTTGAACGCGAAGCGGCTGCGGCTGCTGCGGCGGGAAAAAGAGCGCCAATCCATCCGCTGGCAGCAATTTGAAATACTAATGAACGGCAAGGCTAGTATGCCGGAAGCCGGCTTCGCGCTGGCGCTGTACTCGCAGGTAACCCAGTCGCCGGAAACTTGCCAAAAGGCGCTGGCCACGACGGGCGACATCCGGCAGGCGGCGATAGTGGCCGACTGGTGCGGTATCAACGCGGCGTTGCGGGGGCGGTTGGAAAAGGCTCTGACCCAGCCGATAGCGTCAGTCGCCACGGCCCGTGACCGGGCCTTCGCGGCGATCGCCCTGGCGGACCAGGCACCGGAGGCGTCGGCACGCGCGTTGCAGGAACTGGTGGAAAAGTGGTGGCGCGGGAGAATGGCTCCCAAACTTCGCGAAGGTGGCTCAGTGAACCGGCAAGAGACCTACCCGCTTTTCGAGTTACTGCACGTGTTGCGCGACAACCTCAACGTGGAATTGCGCGACGACGCCGGCGCCTATTTCAAAGAGCTGCCGCTTTTCCAGATTCTGAGCTACTACCCGGCACCCTTCCCTTCCCCGGAAAACGAATTTCGCATCCCGTTTTTCACCAGCGACGGTGAGCCGGATCTGAAACAGGCCGCGCTCTCCCGAGCCGCCGAACTGGCGATGGTGGCGTATGACGGCAATTTGCTCGAAAACCAGTTCATCCAAGGCTGGGTGCTGCAGGACCGTTTCCTGATGCGCGGCACCTTCGGCATCGTTTACGAGTTCCTGTGGGCCAACCCTTATCAGCCCGGCCTCTCTTTTCACCATCTGCCAAATCTTTATCACGACAAGCGTGGCGGGCGGCTATTCGTACGCTCCACTTGGGAAGAGGACGCATCCTATTTTTGCTATTACGACGGCCAAATCCAGTTCTTCGAGGAAGGGGCACGCAAGCGGCTCGTGATGAAGGGCAATACGGCTCCCGTCCAGGTGGGGGGCGTGTCGCTGTTCTCTGGCCAAAGTCCGATGAAGTTCACCGTGGAACCGGTGAAGGAGGAGCGTGAACCGGATGAACGGGCGGTGTCGCATAAGCAGTATTACTTCCTGGTGGGCATGAAGCCGAATGTGCGGTTTGACGTCGAGGTGGACGACGAGGAATTGCTGGAAGCCTGGACGGATACGGGGGGCATTCTAGCTTTGACGTTCACGAATCGCGAGACGGCGCGAGGGGTGCGCATCCGGGATACGTCGGCGGCCACAGCCCGAAAGTAACAAATCTGAAACATTATTCGAGGCGGGCCGGTCTAACCGTTTGTGCAGGTTCTGACACGGGAAACGGCAGGTGTATGGCGCGGCCTTCGGATCACGGAAAAGGCCGCCGCGTGCTATTTCCTCTACGTGAGCTTACTGGCCGCCGTCTTGCCGCTGGCCAGTGAGGCTCGCCTGCGGGTTTGGTGCGTGAATCTGGTGCTAGGTAGTTTGTTGGCGTGGGTAAGCCAGAATCGCGCGAGGAGCCTGCGAGACTGGCTGCCGGCGGTGCTCATCCTACTGGCTTACAAGGAAATGGGCTGGTTGGCGCAACCGCACACGGACATCGCGCGCGAGACGGCCTGGGTCCAGTGGGATCGGGTGGTGCTGAGCGATTGGGGGCTGAAGGCGTTACTCGAAAGCGCAGGCGCGGCGGTGCCGGGGTTCCTGGAATTATGTTACTTACTGGTGTATCTGATGATTCCCGTGTCGATCGCCTTGGCCACCATTTACACCCGCGACCGCGTAGAGCAACTTACCTTTCCGCTGTTAGTCACGTGCCTGGTGACTTATGGGTTGTTTCCCTTCTTTCCGTCTGAGCCGCCGCGGACAATATTTCCTTTGGACTTGGTGCCCACCTACCAGACGATTTTCCGGCAGCTGAATTGGTATATCTGCGGAGGATATGGCATCCACACCAGCGTCTTCCCGAGTGGGCACGTCTCGAGCGCAGTGGCGGCGAGTGTAGGCGTCTACCGCCTGATGCCGGAGCGGCGTTGGGCCTGGATGATGCTGAGCCTAGTGAGCGCCGGTATCTTCGTGGCGACCGTGTATGGACGGTATCACTATCTGGTGGACTCGCTCGCCGGGGCGTTTGTTGCCGTAGCAGTGTTGAGCGTCCTGGGCCAGCGTGATCGTTTAGCTATATGAAACATGGTGGAATAGGTGGGTTAGAATGAAAATCGGCTGCCTAATTGGAATGCGCGCGGGCCGCCAGAGCCGAAGATTTGGCCGGCGCGGCTGGTTGGGATGCCAAACAAGGCCGGGTTATTCAGGCTGTTACTGATACCGCCAGATTGGCGATATTGAAGACGTTAAAGCCCTCGACAAAGACGTTTAGCTTGTAAGCGCTCTCTGTAGAGGAATGTCTGGTGACACGATATCCTGCGACGAGAAGTTATCGCCAAAGGAATAGTCGCCAGGCAAGACTAACTTCGGTAAGGTCTGACGGGGGGTGCGCGGCCGTTGGCCATTGGCTAAATCAGGATAGGCGGTGTTCCAGGCGGCTACCGACGACTCTAAGCGCTGCTTGGTGGGTTTGCGGTCTGCCACGTTCCAGCGGGGAGAAAAGAGGTGTTCTGGCCGTCACCATCCAGGTCCACGCTACGCACCTGCGGACGGTAAGGTCCCCGGGTGCCCATCGAGGAAATGAAATAGACCTGCGTCTACGAAACTGTGCCGATCTAAAACTTATACATGAGTTCGACGAAGCCGAAGCTGCCGCTCTGCCCTTTGGGATAGATGGTGTGAATAGCCGAGAGCCCCTGCGCTCGCCCGTAGTAGAGATTGAGCGACACGGCCGAATTCAGCTTGATGTCAACGCTGATGTCATAGAGATTGGCCAGCGATTTCGCGCCACCAGTATTCCGGCCGGCATAGCCAAAGCTCCAGGGCTGAAACACACCGCCGCCCGAATACCACAGGTCCTTCGAAGATTGGAGCGCCAAGGAGTGAAATTCGCTCGAGATACTCACCTTGGGATGGGGCCGGAGAATTAAGCCGCCATAGATATCCTGGTTGTTCATCATATTGAAGAACGGAAAACGCGCGAAGGGACGCGGAGTGGGCATAACCTGGAAGAAGGTACGGTGCTGATCGTCATTCGGGTCCTTGTCGCCGCTGGATGTCGCAAAGCCGCCCCGCAGCCAGGGCTTCAGCTTCACGAGCGACCTGGCCTTGGGCTGAAAGCCGGCTTCCACGTCGATGGAATAAGCTTGATGATCCTGACTACCCCACTTGCCCGTCTGGGTAGCGCCCCACACCAGAAAGTCGTAAGTGGCAAGCTTGGTGTCGTAAGCGTGGAGACTATGTGCGCCAAAGGTGCCGATCTTCAGGCCTTTCGATCGATCAGCATTGCGCAGGACCAATGACCGACTATCGGTCTTCGCGATGAAACGCCAGTCGTCATAGTAGAGGCCGAAGATTCTCGTCTCGTTAGTGTAACTTCCTTTGGAGAATGGCTTGGTGTAGGCGCCGTAGCCAAAGGCGGTTTGCGTCCAGCCCCAACCGTCAGTCTGGAAGACACCGCGGGTAGGTACCGCGCCGACAAAGGTCAGATTACCTTTTGAATTAGTATGAGACAAATGCAGACCATCGAAGCTGCGTCCGACATGCGTAAAGGCAAAGTGGCCCAGGAGACGCATATTGATCCGCGACGCTTTGATGGCCGCGAGCGTAGCGTTTTTGGGTGTTAGCTCCGAGCCGTCGTTGAATTCAAAACGGCCAACACGGGTGACCAGATTCTTCTTTTTAAAACTCAAGAAGGCCTGCTTCGGAAAGAACATAGCGGTGTTGTGATTGCGGCCATTTGCCGTGAAATAATTTGACCCCAAGCCCAGCGCACCCTGCGCGCCGGGCCCTTGGGCGGTCTGTGGAAGACCGAGGAGGAA
>JAYVUQ010000133.1:0-4713 GCA_043787785.1 Bryobacteraceae bacterium | reverse complement strand
TAGCGAAACTCGGCCCCGAAGCGCTCGGCCTGCTTCTTCATATTTTCGACGAGCACCGGGCCCATCTCGCCCACGGGAAATCCAGGAAAGTTCTCCACTTCCGTCGTGATCGAGAGCTGCCCACCCGGTTCGTGCCCCATCACCACCAGGGGCTTTAGGTTCGCGCGCCCCGCATAAATCGCCGCAGTGTTTCCCGCGCATCCGGATCCAAGAATAATGACGTCGTGCATGTGAATTGTCTGTCTTGATGCTATCACTGGGCCCTAGTGTTCCTGTAGCCGTGAGAAACTGTGGACGTGATACCCCGCCGATTGCTTTTTCTGGTGGGCCTGTGCGCGGCCGCGCTGCCCGCCCAACCGGCCCCCGCCGCTGGCCTGCCCCCCGAATGGGAAGTCCGCCAACAGCTCGCTGACCTCGTCAGCCAGACCGCTCGCCTCGCCCCCCTCCTCAACCAAATCGAGCCTCAAAAATGGACCGGCGTTCCCCAAGCCTACGCCGCCCAGCAAAAGTCCATCCTCACCCAAATCAACCACACATCCCAGGTCGTTGCCGCTCTCTCCCGCCAGCCCGAACGCATGACCCTCGCCCTCGACGTCTACTTCCGTCTCCAGACCCTCGAAAGCCAGGTGCTCTCTTTTTCCGATGGCATCCGCCGCTACCAGAACCCCGCCGTAGCTGACCTCCTCACCAGCCTCACCAACGAAACCGCCGTCTCCCGCGAGCGTCTGCGAGAATATGTAAAGGAGTTGGTAGCCATGCGCGAACAAGAACGCGACCTCCTCGAAAAGGAAGCCCAACGCTGCCGCGGTCTGCCGCCGCGCGTGACTGCCAATCCCAAACTTGGTGTTCCCAAGCCCAATCCTCCAGAACGGCCCAGGAACTAGAATCAAATCGAGAGAATTCACTGTGACTGTCATTCCCACTCCTCCCCGTTTCGATCCCCCGGAAAAGCCCACGCAAAAGCCCGACCTGCGCTTTCTCTGTTCCATCTGTGGCGAACCATCCGCTCGCATTTGCCTCCATTGCACCAAGGATTGCTGCCACCTTCACCAATGTGAGCATTGCCGCCGTTGCTCCGATTGCTGCGTCTGTTTCAGTACTAAAACCCGCACCTAACCGTTGCGATTCAAAAACATCAGCGTTTCAATGCGCCCTTCGACCCAAGGGTACTAGCGAATCGTCCTCTGTCCCCCCAATCACGCTATGATGTGGAGAGACTTGATTCGGAGAACTCCATGAATATCGCGAAGCGCGCCTGGAAAATGGCGACCGTAGGCTTGATCTTAGCCCTCATCTCGGCCTGTTCCAACGACATCGGCTACTTGCGCAAGAAGTACCTCGACAGTGGCAATAAGTATTTCGGTAATGCCAAGTACAAAGAGGCCTCCATCATGTACCGGCGCGCCCTCCAAAAGGACATGCGCTTTGGCGAGGCCTACTACCGCCTCGGTCTGTCCGAACTGAAGCTCGGCCGTCCCGTCGACGCCATGCGCGCCCTCCAGCGCGCCGTCGAACTCGACCCCAAGAATGTCGAAGCCCCGGCCCGCCTGGCTGAAATCTACCTCACTTTCTACGCCGTCGATCCCCGTAAGCCCAAAGAATTCATCAAGGAAATTGAGGATCTCGCCAGGAAGCTCACCGCCAACAATCCCCACTCCTACGATGGGCTCCGCCTCAATGGCTATATCGCGCTCACCAAGCAGGACGCCAAGGGCGCTCTCCAGTTCTTTGAGAAGGCCAACGCGGTCAAGCCCAACCAGCCCGATCTCGTCCTGGTGCTCGTCCAAACTCTGGGCGCCAACGACCGCTGGGACGAAGCTGAAAAGCTTGCCCGGCAGTTGATTGCCCAAAATAAGTCCTATAATCCCATCTACAACGTTCTGTATACCCGTCTTAGCCAGCAGAAGCGCATGGACGAGGCCGAGGCACTCCTTAAACTTCAGGTTTCCAATGACCCTAAAACCGTGGGTCACCACCTCCAATTAGCCGCCCACTACTACGTCACTAACCGTCGTGACGATATGCAAGCCGCCCTCAACCAGGTCCTGAACGACCCGAAAACCTTCCCCAATCGCCACCTCGTCGTCGGTGAGTTCTTCTTCCGCACCAAAGATCTCGATAGCGCCATTCGCCAGTATGAGTTGGGCGCCAAAGATCAGCCCAAGGACAAGCACTCCTACCAGCGCAAAATTGTCGAAACCATGGTGATGCAGGGTAAAAAGACCGAAGCCACCCAGTTGGTGGAGTCGATCTTAAAGGAAGATCCCAGCGATAGCGACGCTCTCGCCATGCGCGCTTCCCTGAAGCTTCAGGCCGGTACTCGCGAAGAGGTCCAGTCCGCCGTCAATGACCTCCAGTCCGTCGTCGCCCGCAGTCCCGACAACCCGGTCCTGCGCTTCAACCTGGCCCGCGCCTTACTCGCCAAGGGCGACCTCGACGGCGCCAAGCTCCAGTTGATTGAAGCGATCAAGTTCCGCCCCGACTATCTCATCGCCAAACTGGCTCTCGCCCAGGTCTGCATTTCCAAGCAGGACTATCAGGGCGCCATTCAATCCGCCAATCAGGTCCTCCAATTTGACGCGGCCAACATGCCCGCTCGCCTTTTGAAGACCTCGGCGCTCATCGGCATGCGCGAATTCGGCCAAGCCCGCACCGACCTCGAAGCCTTGCTCAAACAGAATCCCACTCTCCCCGATGCCCAGTTCCAACTCGGTATGCTCAGCTTGGCGGAGAAGAATTACAAACAGGCCGAAGTCCTTTTCCGCGGTTTCTATGCCAGCTCCCCCACTGACCCGCGTAGTCTCGCCGGCCTGATCGAAGTCCTCACTACCCAACAGCAGTACGACGCCGCCCTCGCCTTGCTACGCACCGAAATTGGTAAGGCTCCCGACCGCAATGACCTCCGTGTCGTCTATGCCAATACCGCCGCCCGCGCTAACAAGCTCGATATCGCCGAGACCGAGTTCCGCCAATTGCTCAGCAAGAGCCCCAAATCAGCTGACCTCCACCTTCGCCTAGGCGACGTTCTCCGGCTCAAGGGTGATACCGCTGGTGCGATGGCCGCTTTCGCCAAGGCCCGCGAAATCATGCCCAACGATGTCAACGCCTACGTCCGCCAAGCCATGATGATGGAATCCCAGGGCAAGCTCAAAGAAGCCCGCCCGATCTACGAGAAGATTATGACCATCGAGCCTGATAACCCCATCGCGCTCAACAACGTCGCGTATCTCATGGCCGAAGATGGCACCAACCTCGACCAGGCCCTTTCCTACGCTAATCGTGCCAAGCAGCGCCTGCCCAACCATCCCGATGTCAACGATACCCTCGGCTGGATTTACATCAAAAAGAACCTCAGCGACAACGCCGTTTCCATCTTCCGCGATCTCATCCAGCGGTTTCCAGAGAAATCCACCTACCACTACCACTTAGGTATGGCTTTGTATCAAAAGGGTGACAAACCCAATGCCCGCAAGTCCTTGGAGCTAGCCCTCACCAAGAACCCCGATTCCGGCGAACAAACCAAAATCCGGGAACTCATCTCCAAGCTCTAACCTGATTGGGGAAGTAATCCCCCGACGGTCCCCATAAAAACACCAGCCCACCGCGTCACCGGTGGGGCACCTCTTCCGCCGTTAGATGCTCTGCTCCGCCAGCATCTGTCTGGGAAAAACCACCCGACCTGAATCCCGGAATTGCGGGTCCAGTGCCCGCATCACTTTCTTCACCCGGCTCGGATAATCTCCCACCGGATTGTACACCCGCAGGAAGCCATTCAAGTCCTTGTTCTTGTAATAGCGAATCTGCGCCAACTGGGCCCCGATCACATCGATGCTGCGGTGGATCGACGTGAACCGCGTTGACCCATTACCCCAACCAAAGATATTGTTGTTCGGGTAATACTTCCCCCCACTCGACTCCACAATTGCGATACTGGGCAGCAAGCGCCAATCCAGTCCATGCCGGTCTGCCACGCGCAGGAAGTCCTCGGCCAAATGAGAAATCGGGCTAGCTCGTAAAATAAAGAAACGGCGTAGTTTAGTCAGGCGCGCATCTGGCTTTGGTTCAAAACAAGCCTTTTGATTGAGTGGCACAGCCGAAGCGGCAAAGCCGAATAATCCAGCCACCAATACCGACTTTCGGACAAGTTTCGTCATCATCTTTTGTTTCTCTCTTGGCCAACCCTTCTGCCTCAACTCGCTTGCGAAAGCGAATCAAGCCAGATCAGCGGTCGAACAAAAACCGCTCGGGAAGGAGGTTGACAGGCGATCCCAACAGGGATTACTTCCCCCTCGTTTCCCCTTAGTTTACCAAACCCACCCGAATGAGGGGACTCATATGCGTCCTATGGCGAATAAAAGGCGAATGCATATTTCCAACAAAAAGGGGCGAGCCTCATCGGCTCGCCCCTCTTGCTCACGCCCAATGTTAGGGGACGCTACTGATCGTTGTCGGGCCAAAGCCGCCCGCTGCCGCGGTGCCTCCCACCGATGATCGCCCGCTCCGGTTCACGGCTACTGAAGTACCCGTTACCGCTCCGGCGACCGCGATGCCGCCCACCACGATAGCGGTTGTCGAAAGGCCTGCGCCGGCGGCAGCAGCCCCACCGGCCGCACCCGCGGCCGCGCTTTTCTTCTTGGCCGAGCCCACCGGCTGTACCCGCTCCACCGTCACCGTCGCCGCAATTCCTTCCAGGCGCGGTGCTGTCTCATCCGT
>JAYVUQ010000132.1:0-3992 GCA_043787785.1 Bryobacteraceae bacterium | reverse complement strand
TGTAGGGCGTAACGCCTTTGGCGTAAATACTTTGCCAGCATCGGCTTACGCGAATATCTGCACTTTCCAATGATCATTTTAGATGCGTAAGCCCTGGCGCGGCGCCGTACAGCGAGGAACCAGCTTTTGGCCGCAAGCTGTGGCCAAATTAGAAAAGAATGCTTCACCCATTCTGCCACAACGGATCGCAGAAGTCCCTTGGGGGCGGCCACCAACAACCAAACACCGGCGACTGTCAGCGGCGGCTCAGGGCTTGGGCGATCGCTTGTTCGGCCAGCGGGGCCATCGCATCATATCCGGCTTGATTGGGATGGACCGAGTCCTCTGCATACTCGTACTTGAGGCCATTTTCCGAATCAACCATCGCCGAGTGGTAGTCTAGATAGGTGAAGTCATGCTGCACTGCGTAATCCTTAATCATTAAATTGAGGGCGATGATCCTGTCGGCCGGATTGGGCATTTCCGGGCGCCACTGAAATTTGATGGCTGGCAACACTGAAGCGAGCACCACCCGGATGCCACTGGCCTGCGCGAGTTCCGCCATCGACCTCAAATTGCCAAGAGTTTCCCCGGGAGTCATCGGCCCGGTGTTTCCCGCGAGGTCATTGGTTCCCGCTAGGATCACCACGACCTTGGGCTTGCGCTCGATGACATCCGGGCGGAACCGGATGAGCATCTGCGGTGTCGTCTGCCCACTGATGCCGCGGTTGACATAGGGTTTCCCTGTGAAAAACGGACGCGATTCACCTTTCCAAGCATCGGTGATTGAGTCCCCCATGAAGATCACACGTTCCTCGCCTGCGGCTGGAGCAGGGAGTTGGGCGTTTTCCTCGCGATAGCGTCCGAGGCCGGCCCAATCCTGGACCTTCTTCGCGGGAGAAGCTTGCACCGGGGCTGCGGCAGTCGAAACGTCCGGTGACTTCGGAGTTTGTGCCAAGGCAAATCCACCGGAAACTAGCAGAGCCGTGGTGGTTAGAGAAAGCTGGGTTGGCCCACCGAGGATGCGAATGAATCGTTCTTGAAGAGAAATCATGAACCCGGAGCTTCACCATCGTTCCGATGCTGTCGAGCCTGCGCAATATGGCAAATGACAGGCGGGCTCACCTTCCATGTCCCGCGATTGCCACCTGCGGCCGTGCCCGACAGAGTGACGCGATAAAAAGATGAGCCTGCGAATTCTCATCATTCATCATTCATACTTTCACAGCTCCCCTTCGACCGGTCGGTTCACTATCCGGGCCGTCGGAACCTCTGCGGCTCTGCGTTAAATCCTCAAGAGTTGAGCTGGGGATCAGCGAATATCTACAAGCCCAACAAATCAGAAATAATGCGATATTTTTGAGATTATTCGCAGAATTGGACTGTTTCGCGCAAAGCACGTGCGCCGCAAACTATTTACCACACGGCAGCGCCGGGCCGGGGACAGGCGTTCGATACGGCGTGGCGCAAAAATCGCTGCACAATGCCGACACCTGAGCCTGCCATCAGGCGTCCGTAGTTTTCCAAGCGACTATATCCCACGCGATTATGACAAAAACTCATTGACTCCTTCGAATACGAGAATGCACGGCAACCAAGCTGTCGATGCCGTAATGCGTCTACTTATTGCACATCCCAAATAGGCAGCCCCCCCCTCCCACCCCCGGAAACCACGAAATAGCCATGTGCGAATTGAACCACACTGACATTTTACTACCCACAACGCCCACCAGAACAGGGCATCCTGCAGCAACAGCGTTTCGCTTGGGCCACGCCGAGAAGACCATTGGTCGCTGGCGAAAGTTCGTAACGCTCTGCTTCCTGCTTGTGGTTTCCCTGGGACACGCCTTCGCGGTAGCGCCCGGACCAAAGACGTGGGATGGCGGTGGCGTCGACAGTAATTGGACCACTGCGGCGAACTGGGCGGGCGACATCGCGCCGATGCCTGGGGACAGCCTGATTTTTGATGGCAGCACGCAACTGACAAACGTCAATGATTATGCGGCAGCCACCAGCTTCAATTCCATCACCCTCGCGGCAGGCGGCGGAGCGTGGGTAATCAGTGGTAATGCGCTCGCCCTGAGTGGCGGCGCAACGGCGTTCGTGAATAATGAAACCAGCAATACGTCCAGCTTTGCGCCCAATATTACATTCACCACGGCCGCGCCGACCATCACGACGACAGCGGGCGGAACGACAATAATCAGCAGCACAATAAATAACGGCGCGTTTCTGCTGACGGCGGCGTGCGGCGGGCCGGCGACATTTAGCGACGCGATTTCCAATACGGGCGGCCTTACCAAGACCGGCAGCGGCACACTGACGCTCGCTGGCAGCAGCACCTATGGCGGGGCCACTATCATCAGCGCCGGCACGGTGAAGTTGGCGAGCGCTCAGACCACTCCCCCGGTCGCCGGGTACGCGCGCTGGTTCGATGCATCGACGACGGCAAACCTTTTGCTCACGGGTAGCGACGTCACCCAATGGAACGACTTGAGCGGCAACGGCGCCCACGCGACGCCGCAGGCGAGCGGAGCTGAGCCGAGCTATGTGCGCAATGCGCTCAACGGATTGGGTGCTATCCACTTTACCGGCAGCGGCAATAGCAGTCGCAACCTGTTGTTCACGAGAGACTCCAATATTCGAACCACTTTCTCGGTCTTCAAGGGCGCCTCCTTCTTGCTGACGGATCTGAACCAATACCATTTCCATCGGCCAATCACCGGCGATCCAACCACAATCGATCCGACCTCCCCGCTCTGGGATAGCGTCTACGCGAGCATGGCCATCACCGGCGGGACAACTTATGTGAACGGAACTGCGGTCGACGGCACAAGCTACAATATGCCGACCGCGTCCAACAACGGGTTCAATCTGGTCGTCGTGAGCACCACCGGGAATGTGCAGGCCGACGGCTTTAACCGCGACCGAATTTACACCTCCGGCGATCAGCATCAAGCCGAGGTCATCATTTACGATACCGCGTTGAGCGCCGGCGAGATACAGCAGGTGGAAACCTATCTTAATACAAAATGGGGGCTTGGGATCGCCGGTTTACCCATCGTCGGCGCCTACATTCTGCCCACTACGACCGCGCTCTCGATCGCCAGTGGCGCGACCCTTGAACTGAACGGTAGAACACAGACCATCGGCTCATTGGCCGACTCTGGCGGCGGCGGCGGTTCACTCATCAATATCGGGACCGTGACGCTTGGGGATGCGACGAATACTATATTTAGCGGCGTGATCAGCGGCACAGGTAAGGTGGTGAAACAAGGCAGTGGCGCGTTTGCCATGTCGGGTGCCAACACGTATTCCGGCGGTACCAGTCTGACCGCTGGCACGCTAAATATTAATCACGCCACGGCGTTAGGATCAGCGGGTACATTCACCATCGCAGCCGGTACAGTGATCGATAATACATCGGGGTCGGCGATTACCTTGTCAGCCAACAACCCGCAAACGTGGAATGGTAACTTTACGTTTACCGGCTCCAATAACCTGAACCTAGGCACTGGCCCCGTTTCTATTGGCGCGACGCCCCGCCAGGTCACGGCCACGAATGTGAGTTCGACACTTACCGTGGGCGGAACCGTCACGGTATCAACCGCAGGTGGCGGATTGATTAAGGCCGGTGCAGGCACCTTGATACTGTCTGGCACGAGTATGAATCCGTCCCCATCGGTCACATCAATCTACGACTTAGGCCTTCAAGATGGTGGCACCGCTATATATGCTGACCCGCTTACTTTAATCCCTTGGAAAGTGAAAGGGACTCTGCCTGTTGGCTCCATTCTCAGGTCGGTCTCTGCCACCATAAGACTCGACGCTACAATTGGTGGTAGCTGGGCATCTGACTTACTGGTTTACGTCGATCCGACACCAGCGGACCTTACCGACGCTGCGACCCTTGAGGTCGGCGGTTACGGCACTCTGGGCACCGGCACCCCAACTGTCGGCTGGGCTAATGGCCAAAATGGAGTGGGCACTACGATAAACAACACCAAGATAGC
>JAYVUQ010000131.1:0-6318 GCA_043787785.1 Bryobacteraceae bacterium | reverse complement strand
CTGCCGCTTCCACTGCCGCTTTCGAGAAGGCATCCAAGGTCCGTTACACGGTCGTCGTGTTTGCGGTGATTCTGGCAATCATCACGTACATCGATCGAGTGGCGCTTTCGCAGGCCGCTCCCCAGATTTCGCGAGACCTGGGGCTCAGCAAGACGGAGATGGGGTGGGTGTTCACTTGCTTTCTGACGGCGTATGCGTTATTCGAGATTCCCAGCGGATCGCTGGGCGATCGCCTGGGTCCGCGCACAGTGCTGATGCGCATCGTCGTCGCGTGGTCCGTCTTTGTGGCGGCCACCGGCCAGGCGTTCAGCTGGCTTTCGCTCATGATCGTGCAGACGCTGTTTGGCGCGGGCGAAGCGGGCGCTTTTCCAAACATTGCGAAGGCGTTTTCCGTATGGCTTCCCGCCGAGGAGCGGGTTCGGGCGCAGGGGATTGTCTGGCTGAGTGCCCGGTGGGGCGGAGCGTTTACACCGCTGCTGGTGTTCTGGATTCTGAAGACCGTTTCGTGGCGGACGGCCTTCGCACTCTTTGGCCTGTTAGGTGCCATCTGGGCGATTTTCTTCTACCGCTGGTTTCGGGACAATCCGGCCGACAATCCGAAAGTGAATCGGGCCGAACTGGAATTGTTGAAGCACAATCACACCGGCGGCCACGGTTCGGTACCGTGGGCCAAGTTCGCCTCCTCGAAGCAGGCGTGGCTCCTGGGCGCGCAATATTTCTGTCTTTCGTATAGCTGGTATTTTTCGATCACTTGGCTGCCCACCTACCTTCGTGAGGGGCGGCATGTCGATCCAACCACAACCATATTTCCCGTCTTAGCCGGCTTGCCGCTGTTCCTCGGGGGCATTGGCTGCCTTCTCTCCGGGTTCATCGCCAAGCCCTTGGCCAACATGCTGGGTAGCACTACGGCGGCGCGCCGGACGCTGGGTTGCGGCGGCTTCCTGGGTGCCTCTTCGCTGATTGTCTTATCCACTTTCATCGCTGACCCAATCCTGGCCGTCGTCGCGCTGGCGCTGGCTAGCTTTTCGAATGACTTAGTGATGCCCGGGTCCTGGGGCGCCTGCATGGACGTGGGCGGCAAGTATGCCGGCACCCTGTCCGGCGCGATGAATATGATGGGCAATCTGGGAGGCGCCGTCGCTTCCACCGCGGCTCCCTACCTTCTGCGGGCCACCGGCAACGACTGGAACGTGGTGCTCTATGTCGCCGCCGGCATCTATTTTGTGGGCACGTTTTTTTGGCTTACGGTTGACCCGGTTACGCCGTTGGAACCGTCCACCGTGCATACTAACTCTCCGGCCGATGACGATCCCGAAGTCCATATTGAGCCATAGCCGACTGGACTCGTTCTGGAAATGAACGAAGCAGATTGACTTTTGAGGAAATTTGCCATGCCCGGAATGGGGAAATCTAGGTATAAAATAAAATAGCGATGTTGTCCTCCCCCAACCCATCAATGATTCGACGAATCGGTTATAGTACGTTCGCGCTGATGGCGACGGCCATGGTGCTCTTGTTTTTCAAGGGCCCGCAAGGCTTGCCCGCCTTTCAGGCGAAGTGGGCGCACGTGCAGGCGACCGGAAAAGCAAACGCGCAGATGAAGCACGAGATTGAAGAGATGCGGGAAAAGAACCTTTTGCTGCGTACTGACCACGAAGCGATCCGGTTGGCAATTCGCGAGGAATTGGGGAAGCAGAGCAAGGGCGAGGTCACCTATAAATTAGGGGAGCGGGCAAAGAAGATGGCTGCGGAGTAAGTAACCACTCAGCTTCGGCGGGGGCGTAGCTCAAAGTTCACACCCTCTTGCGCTTGGAGATGCGCGAGGACGCCGAACAAATTTTTTGCGGAAGGATTGCCATTTGGCCCAAACATTCGCATCAAGCTGTTGGCAGGGATAGCGGTAGCGGCTTCAAGTTCCCGAAAGCCAACCGTGGCGTTGATGTAGTTGCGCAAAATGGCACGCCCCGTCTTCTCATCGCCGGAAAGCATGAGTTCGATGGCTTCACGGAGCAGAGCTTTTCGGAATTGGGGTTCCTGTTGCGCGCGTTCCCGGATCGTTTCGCGGAAGTCTTTCGTTAGTGGCATAGTCGGTCCTCTTTCTTGCGGCTGCGATACTCTTCCCAGCTGCTCGTTTGATGTCTACTGGCTGTCGTTTCTTCGTGCCGTTAGCGACTTTGGCGGCGGCATTCACGTTGATCGCTCGCAGCCACTTCCTGAAGGGGCACCCCTCAGGGTCGAGGTATTCGCGTAGTTTGATCACGCTAAAATGATAACATAAACGTTAGTATGATGCAGCCGTTCATCACGGTTCACGTCCAATTCCAATGGGCAGGGCGGTTCCGCACCAAGGGCAAAAGGCGATTACAATTCCTTCCAGTTTCACGCGATCCGTAATGATGGAATACATGCCATGAGTCACTTCCAGGCAGCGATCTGACGAATAATACGCGACATGAAAACAAGGATGAAGGTGGTAGTCAAGAACGTCCCGAACTTGAAGAAACTGGATGGTGCTTTGAACGCAATCGGAGCACTGGTGTAGGCGGGCCGCGTAGAATGAACCGGGGAGTTCGTTCCACATTTCGCCGATCAACCAGGTGCGCCACTGATCGGTATCGACTGATCCAAATTCCGTCCGCATCGAAGCCTCAAACTGTCTGAGTTCATCGGCCAGTTCTTCACTCCAACCTCAGCAAGCCCTCAACCGCGGCCTGCAACTGCTCCGCCCGCGCGGCCGTGGTGGCTTCGGCGGCGATGCGTAAAAGGGGCTCGGTGTTGGAGGCGCGAACGTGAATCCAGCCGTCGGGGAAGCTGAGCTTGAGGCCGTCGGCGCGGTTGGTTTCGGCTTCGGGGTAGGCGGCTTCGTGCGATTGCATCAGCGGGCCCAGACGGCCGTGCTCGAAAGCGACTTTGCTCGAGCGGCGGAAGAAGGCGGGCAAAGCAGCCACTCTTTCGGAGACCGTGCCCGGCGAGTTGGCGAGGCGATTCAGCAAGAAGGCCATGCCGGTGTAGCTGTCGCGGCAGAGGTGTACGGAGGGGAAAATGACGCCGCCGCTCGAGCCTTCGCCGCCGATGGCGGTGCGGACGCTCTGCATGCCTTCCACGACATTGGCTTCGCCGACGGCGGTACGGTGGACGCGGCGGCCGTGGCGATAAGCGACGGCCTCGATGACGGAGGATGTGGTGAGGTTGACGACGACATCGCCCTCGACGCGTTCGAGGGCCGCGTCGGCGACCAGGGCGAGGAAATCGTCGTTGTCGATCACGTGGCCGGTTTCGTCGCAGACGGCGAGGCGGTCGCCGTCCGGGTCCTGCCCGAAACCGATGTCGCAGTGCTCGCGGCGGACGAGCGCTGCTAAGTCGCCCAAGGTGTCGGGGCGAGGCTCGGCTTCACGGGGAAAGACCTTTGTGGGGTCTACGGAAATGGCGTGGAGTTCGCAGCCGAGGACGTCGCGCAAGAAGTGGACGGACATGAGCGAGCCGGCGCCGTTGACGCCGTCGAGGGCGACGCGGAAGCGGCGGGCACGGATGCTGGCGAGGTCAATGTGTTTCAGCACGCGCTCGAGGTGCATGGCCATGGGGCGGTCGAGGTGCAGTTGGACGCCGCGCATTTCCTCATTGGTGGCTTGGTAAAAGTCGCTTTGGTGGTAGAGGTCGAGTAACTCGGCGCGCTCATAGTGGTTGAAGAAGAGGCCCGCGTGGTTAAAGAGCTTGAGGGCGTTGTACTCCGGCGGATTGTGCGACGCGGTGAGGGCGATACCGCCAGCGGCGCCGATGGCGGCGACGTACATTTGGATGGTGGGGGTGGGGAGGATGCCGACCTGGATCACTTCGCAACCAGCGGCGAGCAAGCCGGCAGTGACGGCGTTCTCGAGCATTTCGCCGCTAGTGCGCGTATCGCGGCCGAGTACGACGCGGCCCTTGTCGACATAAGTACCGAAGGCCTGGGCGAATTCGCAGGCGAGGCCGGGCGTCAAGAATCCGCCCACCACGCCGCGGATACCGGAGACGCCGATTTTGAGCAGATGTTCGCGCTTGGACATTAGGCGAGCCTCCGCACTTGTTCCATCAGGCCATCGAAGAGCGCCTGGGGTGCTGTGTCTTTGCCCTCGCAAATCACGCGGACGATGGGCTCGGTTTGAGAGACGCGGACGTGGAACCAATGATCGGGCCAGTCGACGCGCAGGCCATCGAGGGTGTTGGCGCGGCCCTGCTCGCCGAAGGCTTCGCGGAGTTCGGTGTAGAGCTGGGGAATGCGCATTTGTTTGAGAGGCACTTCGCCTTTGAGCATGGCGAACTTGGGAAAACCGGCGACGATTTCGTGGAGGGCTTGTTCGCGGTCGGCCATGATGGTGAGGATCATGAGCATGGCGGCGATGCCGTCATAGACAAAGCGAAATTGGGGTAGCATGACGGCGCCGGTGCCTTCGCCGGCTACGGCAATTTGCTCGGGCCGAAAGCCACTTAAGGCATCAATGGCGGCTTGCCGCCCTACCGGCACCCGGATGACTTCGCCGCCGCGCTGGCGAGCCACTTCGTCAACCAGCGCCGTCGTCGACAAGTTGGTGAGGACGATGCGGCCGGGATACTTGGCGAGTTGGCCATCGGCGACCAGCGGCAGAATCAGCTCTTCGCTCAAGGCCTCGCCGCGCGAGGTGGCGCAGGCGATGCGGTCGGCATCGGCGTCGAAGAGGAAGCCGGCATCGGCATGGAGCGGCGCAATGAGCGGGCCTAACTGCGAGCCCACCATGCGGGCGCTGGTTTCGGGCTCATGCGCAAAAGCCGCGCCTTCCAGGCGCGCGTTGATGAGGATGAGCGGCCAGGCGAAACGATCGCGCACTCTTTCGAGAATGGGGGACGAAGTGCCGTTGCAACAATCGACTACGACGCGGAATTGGCGGAGTTTTTCGAAGTCGAAGGTGCGGGCGAGGTCGTCCAAGTAAGTGTCGACAGCGTCGGCCGAGTAACTCAGCTTGCCGATCTGGTTCCAGTCGACGAAGGCGAATTTCTTCAGGTGATAGATATCGAGTAACTCGCCCGCTTCGCTGGAGGCCAGGTAAGTGCCGGCCGGGCCCAGGAACTTGAGGGCATTCCATTCGGCGGCGTTGTGGCTGGCACCGAGCGAGATGCCTCCGGCGGCGTTCAATCGACGGATGGCGTGTTGCAGCACCGGAGTGGAAACGATGCCGAGATCGATGACGTCGCGTCCGCAGGCCAGCAGCGCGGAGATGGCGGCCGAGCGTAGCATCTGGCCACTGGAGCGAGGGTCGCGGCCCAGCAGGACGGGGCCATCGGTGGCCAGCAGAGTGCCGAAGGCGGCGGCAAAGTCCAGGGCGTGGGTGACGGTGAGGCCGGGGCCGACGATGCCGCGGACGCCGACGGGGGATATGCGCAGCGCTTTGGCTCGTTGCATCTCCTACCAGTATGCCAAGGGGCGATACCATGAAGGAACCGTATGAAATTCCTGAGTCTCTTTGGTGTGTTGACGGCGCTGGGTTGGGCACAGATGGCGCTGCCCGATTGGGTGCAGGTGGACGCGAATATCGCTTACGATTCGCATGGGGAAACGAAGGTGGACGTCATGCGGCCCAAGACCGCGACCGGCAAGCGGCCCGGCATATTGTTTATCCACGGCGGCGGTTGGGTGGGCGGTGCCAAGGAAAACGTGGTGGCGAACTTCTGCTTGCCTTACTTGGAGAAGGGCTTCGTGGTGGCCAATGTCGAGTACCGCTTGGCGAAGTCCGCGCTTGCGCCGGCCGCGGTCAGTGACGTGTTGAAGGCCGCGGAGTGGTTCCAGAAGAACGCCGACAAGTACGGGGTGGACCCCAAAAAGATCATCGTCTCGGGCGATTCGGCGGGTGGGCATCTGGCGCTTATGGTGGGCCTGGTGCCCAAGCAGGCCAACGTCGGCAACCCGGCCAAGGTGGCGGCGATCGTGAACTTTTACGGCATCACCGACGTGGGTGACGTGCTGGAAGGCCCGAACATGAAGGCCTATGCGGTGGGCTGGATACCGGACTCGATGGCCGACCGGCGCGATTTGGCTCACCGCGTCTCGCCCCAGACCTGGGTACGCAAGAAACTGCCGCCGAGTTTGACCATCCACGGCGGCGAGGACCCCACGGTGCCCTATGACCACGGCGTGACCATCGTGAAAATGATGCGCGAGCAGGGCAACGACGCCGAGCTTTATAGCGTACCGAAGGGTAAGCATGGGGACTTCTTGAAGGACCCGGTGGAGGGTCCGGCGACGTGGAGTGCGATCTTTGAGTTTTTGGGGCGGCGGGGGCTGATGCCGACGGCCAACTAGCTTTGGCG
>JAYVUQ010000130.1:0-2603 GCA_043787785.1 Bryobacteraceae bacterium | reverse complement strand
ACTGTAAAATTATAAAGTCCCCGCGAGTTATTGTCGGCCAAGTCATCCAGCTTCGACCGCCGGTAATCTACCCCCGTCCGCAACGAGTGTTTTCCGTGAATATGCGACAGGTTGTAATTGAATTGGAAATCGGTTTGAAAGCGATTGATCGGGAAAGCTCCCGCCGAGCCCAACGTGGTGGTGGTGAAGGCGCTAGGATTGGTAATCCGCACGATGGGCGTGTCGTTGCCGCTCGAGATATCTACTAACGTGGTCCGCAAACCAAGGCCGAAGCGAAACTCGCCCGAAGTGGAAGCGGAAAAAATCTGCGTGGCGGTGAAGCCGACGTTTTGCTGCCGGTTATTCTGCACGGCGGCTTCGCCCTCAATCAACTGGCCCGGCTTGCGCCGTTGACGGCTGTACTGATAGCGCCCCGCGTAGAAATGGCGTGGCGACGCGGCATAGTCGAGCTTACCGGCATAATCCTGATCGGGAAACGAACTGGCTACCTGTTGGGTAAGGCAAGTAGCGCAGAAGTTCGGATTGTTGGCTTCTTTGGGGAAACGCGCCAGTAACCCTTCCAAAAATGCCTGGTCGGAGGCGAGATTGGGATGGTCGTCGGGGTTCAGGCAAAGGCGGCAATCGCCCACTTGAATGCGCGTGCCGGCCGGAAATAGCCACCGCGTGGTGGTGGAGTGTACCCGTTGCTCGGTCCGCTCGAACGAATGAAACAGGAATAACTTTCTCTTCACGATCGGCACGCCCACGGTATAGCCGAACTGATTGCGGCGGTAAGGCGCGCGCGGCACGAGCGGCGTGCCATCCGCCCGCGAGCCCGAGGCATTGTTGAAGAAGCCGTTTGAATTCAGCACCTGGTTTTGAAAGAATTCGTAAGCATCGCCATGAATCCGGTTCGTGCCGGACTTCGTCTGGATCAGCACCGCCGTTCCGCCCCGGCCAAACTCCGCCGAAAAGGCATTCGTTAGCACGACAAACTCCTTAATCGCCGAGATATTCACATTTTGCCGCGACATGCCCTCTGATGAGTCGTCATTATTTACCCCGTCGATCTGGAAGGAAGCCGAGCGCGAACCGGTGCCATTGAAGGAAACATAGGAGCCCGAAGAGAGCGTCGGGTTATTCACCCCCGAGTAAGATCCGGAGGATTGAAAGCCGGGCATCATCTCGACGAGCGAAAGGAAATTGCGGGAGGACAAAGGACGATCCTCAATGGTCTTTTCGTCCAGCGAAGATTTTTGCTCGCCGCGCGTCATCTCGATCAAAGAAACGTCGGACTCCACGGTAAGCTGAGTGGACACCGTCGCCGGAGTGAGTTTAAAGTCGGCCACGCGGGTGGTGGACAAGTCAATCTGAGCGCCCCGCTGCACCGGGCCGAAGCCCCCGGCTTCGGCCGTTACCTCCCACTGACCGAGCGACAGAAACGAGAGCAAATAGTAACCGCTCTGATTGGTGCTGGACTGGCGCAGGGTTCCCGTCTCAGGATTGCGAGCCGTCACTTTGACGCCCACAATGGCCGCGCCAGTCGGGTCAGTCACGTGGCCTTCGAGCTGGCCACTCACTGTCTGCGCGACGGCACGAAATGCAAATAGAAGGGCGAGGATAGTACGCATGGAAACCTTTCACATGATGTTAGCTCGGCAGTTGACGATCCATTACCGTTGGCAAAGTAACGAAACAAACCGGGGAGTTGTTGATTCTATTGAGTTATCGGTTTGCGAATCGGGTTCCCTAAGCCCACACTGCCGTCGAGCGGTATCGGCCGGACACGATAAGAATAGCAGGCTGGATTGAGGGAATTTGGCTAAGTGATTGAGCGTGCAGGGCGAAACTCCAGTGATCGTCAGGGCGGCGAGAGAGAGGCGCGGCCTCTGCCGGAATGGGGCAAACTAGAGGGAGAGGAGATCCTATGGACGCCGGTAAGAAGTTTCTTGAAGAGAACGCGAAGAAGGAAGGTATCCAGACGACTGCGTCTGGCCTGCAGTATGAGGTGCTGCGTGAAGGTACTGGCAAGAAGCCGGGCGCGGTAAGCACGGTGGAGGTGCATTACGAGGGCCGGTTGATTGACGGCAAGATCTTCGACTCGAGCTATCAGCGGAAGGAGACGATTTCGTTTCCTTTGAACCGGGTGATTCCGGGTTGGACCGAGGGTTTGCAACTGATGTCCACCGGTGCCAAATACCGGCTGTACATTCCCTCCGAACTCGGCTACGGCGCGCGCGGTGCCGGTGGCGATATCCCGCCGAATGCGGCTCTCATCTTCGACGTTGAGCTAATCTCGATCCGCTAACGGCTTGTAAGCGGCGGGCTCGATATGAGGCCGGATACCGAGAAGGTAGTAGGCAGGCGGTCAGAGTACTAGCGCCTAGCGAGCTTGAATCTGGCTAAGGCGTCAATGTACGAACAGAGTCATGCTTCCGTAGGCGGCAATGGGACCGGCAATCAACTGACGCACCTGCGGCTTCAGAGCCGGATCGTTGGCCAGCCACCCAAGTAGGATATGCGTGTCGAGCAGAAGCTTCATTTCTTCACGGCATTCATGCCGAAGGCTTCGGCCATATCGTCGGGCAAGCTGTCGAAATCGGGAGAGATTCAGATTTCCCCCG
>JAYVUQ010000129.1:0-10745 GCA_043787785.1 Bryobacteraceae bacterium | reverse complement strand
AACTGGCGAAGAGGAATTGGCGGCGGTTCACAGCGTTCAGGTTAACTTAGAGTGATGAAGAATCCAAGTCTCGACTGCAAGACCCGCTGGGGCGTGCTCGGCGTTTCTAAATTTGCCATGAACAAATGTATCCCCGGCATTCAGGCCTCCGGGCTCTGCGAAGTGGCCGCGATCGCCTCGCGCGACCTGGATAAGTCGCAAGCCGCCGCCGCGAAGTTGGGCATCCCCCAGGCGTATGGTTCCTACGAGGAACTGCTAGCCGATCCGTCGATCGACGTTATCTACAACCCGCTGCCGAATCACTTGCACGTGCCATGGTCGATCGCGGCGGCCAAGGCGGGCAAACACGTGCTCTGTGAGAAGCCCATCGCCATGTCGCTGGATGAGTTGCGGGCACTGGTCGCGGCGCGCGACGCGGCCCAGGTGATCGTTGGGGAGGCCTTCATGGTGCGCACCCATCCGCAGTGGCTGCGCACCCGCGAACTGGCCGCCTCCGGCCGCATCGGCGACTTACGCGCCGCCACCGGATTCTTCAGCTACACCAACCTCGACCCGCTCAACATTCGGAACCGCCCCGATGTCGGCGGCGGTGCCATTTGGGACATTGGCTGCTATCCGGTGACCACCTCGCGTTTGGTTTTCGCCAGCGAGCCCACGCGCGTCGCCGCCGCGATTGTGAGAGACCCCCAATTCGGCACTGACCGCCTCTCCAGCTTCATTCTCGAGTTTCCCCAGGGCCATGCCGTCTTCACTTGCTCCACCCAGCTCGTGCCCTATCAGCGCATGCAGTTTCTGGGCACCAAAGGCCGCATTGACGTCGAGATCCCCTTCAATGCCCCGCCCGACCGGCCGGCCAAGATCCACATCGACGATGGCGGCGAGCTGTTTGGTTCGGGCATCAGCAGCGAGGCCTTTCCAACGGGCGACCAGTACACCTGGCAAGCGGACGCCTTCGCCCGTGCTGTGCGCGGCGAAGCGCCGGTTCCGGTGCCGCTGGAAGATTCGCTGAAGCAACTGGCCGTTCTCTCAGCCATCTTTAAGGCAGCCGAAACCGGCCGCTGGGTAGTGCCTAGTTCTACCGAGTAACCAGCGGCTCCTGCTCCTGATATTGCAGTTGATACAGCCGCGTATACAAGCCATCCAACGCCAGGAGTTGCTGATGCGTGCCGCTCTCCCTCAATTGCCCTTTGTGCATTACGAGAATGCGATCAGCGCGTTGGATCGTCGATAACCGGTGAGCGATCACGATGGAGGTGCGGCCGGTAACCAACCGGTCCAGCGCTTGCCGGATGCGGAGTTCGGTCTCCGTGTCGACGCTCGAAGTGGCTTCGTCGAGAATGAGATAACGTGGCTGCCGGGCGAGGGCGCGCGCGAAGCCGACGAGTTGCTTTTGGCCCGTGGAAAGGCCCAGTCCGCGTTCGCGCACGGTATATTCGAAGCGCGTCGGCAGCGTGTCGATAAAATCGAGCAGGTTCACTTCGCGGGCCGCGTTTTCGAGGTCAATCTCGGCCATCGCTTCGTCGCCCAGGCGAATGTTCTCGCCGATCGTGCCGGTGAAGAGAAACGGATCCTGCAGCACGACCCCAAAGTGGCGCCGCAGGTCGAGCGGATCGAACTCGCGCAGGTCAATGCCGCCAATGCGGATCGCACCCTGCTGCACGTCGTAATAGCGCAGCAGGAGGCTGATGATCGTGGTCTTCCCCGCCCCAGTGTGGCCAATAACGGCCACCGTCTGTCCAGGCTCCATCCGAAAGCTTAGGTCGCGCAGCACCCAATCCTCCCCTTGGTAGGCGAACCAAACGTGATCGAACTCAATAGCTGCCGCCTCCACCGGAAACGAGCGCGGCACCGCGGGCGCGACGATGGCCGGCTGAGTGTCCAGAAGCTTGAAGACGCGGTCCGATGCGGTCATGGCCGCCTGCAGAATGTTGTACTTTTCACTCAGGTCGGCGATGGGGCGAAAGAAACGGAAGCCGTATTGGATAAAGGCCAGCAGCACGCCCAAAGAGAGCGCCTGGCTATGCACCTGAATGGCGCCATAGCTCAGCAGGCCGGCCAGCGCCAGCATGGTCAGCAGTTCGGTAACCGGGTAGAACCAGCCGTAGGCATGGATACCTTCCTTAAAGGCGTCCATGTGTTCGCGATTGATCTGGTCGAAGTCCTCGCAGGCTTGCGCCTCGCGATTGTAAAGCTGCAACACTGCCACGCCGTTGACGTGCTCCTGAATGTAGGCGTTGATCTTGGCCACGGCCAGGCGCGTCTTCTGGTAAGCCAGCGTAACCGCGCGGCGGAAGACGCCGGTCGTCAAAATGACGAAGGGCATCACCCCCAGCATGATCCAGGTGAGGCTCGCATTCATGCGAAACATGGTGATGATAATAAAGACCAGCACCACCATGTCGGCGAGGATGGTAACGACGCCCGAGGTATAAAGCTCATTCAATGTGTCCACGTCCGAGGTGACGCGCGTCACCAGTCGTCCCACCGGATTGCGGTCGAAATAGGCAATGTCCAGCCGCTGCAGGTGCGTCATCACTTCGCGCCGCAGATCGAACATCGCCATCTGGCCCGTGCGCTGCATCAGCAGGGTCTGGCCGAACTCGGCCATGGTGGAGAGGACAATGGCCACCAGGTAGATGCCAAGAATCAGGTAAATGCCGCGGCTGGGGTCGGGCGGCAGCCAGGCCGCCATCGCCGCAGAGCAACCGCCCTTGGTTAGATAGCAATCCACGACGATCTTGGTCAGCAGTGGCCCAGCGATCTGCAACGCCGCGTTCGCAAACAGCAGCAACAGGGCCCAGCCCACCGTGCGGCGATAAGGCCACAGGTACCCGACCAGCCGTTTCGCCAACCGCCCATCGTAAATTTTGTCGAGAACTTCGTCTTGCACGCTCTCCCATTGTAAGTTTCGCTATCCTCAAAAGACGCATGTCTCTGCATCGATTTTCTTTCCCCACCGCGATTATTTTCGGGCCCGGCGCCGTCCAACAACTGCCCGCCGAGTGCGAGCGGCGAGGACTTCGCCGTCCGCTGCTAGTCACCGACCGCGGCTTGCGCCGTACGACGGTATTCGACCACGTTCACCAATTGGTGCCCCACGCCACGGTCTTCGACGCCGTCGACCCCAACCCCACCGAGCAGAACGTCACCGACGGCGTCGCCGCCTACCGCGCCGGCAACTGTGATTCCGTCATCGCCTTGGGTGGCGGCTCGCCGCTCGATGCCGGCAAGGCCATTCGTCTTAAAGTTACCCACGCCCTGCCCTTGGCCGATTACGACGATCTCAGGGGGGGCGACGCCAAAATCACCCGCGATGTGCCGCCCATGATTGCCCTGGCCACCACCTCCGGCACCGGCAGCGAAGTGGGCCGGTCGGCTGTGATTACCATCGCCGCCACCAATCGCAAAACTGTCATCTTCAGCCCCTTTTTGCTTGCCGACCTCGTGCTCAACGACCCCGAACTCACCCTCGGCCTGCCTGCCGGTGTCACCGCCGGCACGGGCATGGACGCCTTGACTCACAATTTTGAGGCCTACGTCGCCAACGGCTACCATCCCATCTGCGACGGCATCGCCTTGGCAGGGGTGAAGCTGTGTGCCGAACATCTGCCCCGTTTGGCGAAGGACCCTCGCGACCTGGAGGCCCGCACGGGCATGATGATGGCGTCAATGATGGGGGCCATCGCCTTTCAGAAGGGACTCGGTGCCACGCACTCGCTGGCGCATCCGCTTTCGTCCGAATTCGCCATGCACCATGGCACAGCCAATGCTGTTTTGCTGCCCGCGGTGATCGAGTTCAACAGCGCAGTAGCCGCCGGCCGCATGCGTGAATTGGGCGACGTACTGGGAGGGCCAGACGCCGCCACCGCCGTGTGCCGCTTGAACGAAATGCTGGCCATCGCGCCCCGTTTGCGCGATTACGGGATTCCCGAAGCCGCCCTGCCGACGCTGGCCGCCAAAGCCTTCGAAGATGGCTGCCACCAACTCAATCCGCGCCCTTGCACGGAATCGGACCTATTGGATCTCTATCGCCAAGCCTGGTAACCGCAGTTTGTGCTAAGGTGAAGGCTCGAGCCCGTGGAGGAAAAACATTTGCCCGGTTTGTTGCTGACAGCAGCAAACCGGGCAAAACTATTTTGCGGGGCTGCGGACGGGCTAAAGATCCCCCCATTCGCGTCGATTCCTCTAAAGAGTGGATACGCAAGAGCAGCCGTGGGCGCGTTGGTCGGGTTTGCAGGTGGGCGATGCCGGGGCTCAGATTGCTTTCTGGGAGACCCTCGCCAAGCGGCAAGGCTGGACGATCGCCTTTGCCGAAAATGTTTTTCTCGAATACCGGAAGTTTCTGTTCCTCGTCCTCACCACTCCCACTGCCGTTACACCGCCCGCCCCCGTCAAGGCTGCCTGGGACCTCCATCGGGAACTGCCGTCCTGGCGGGCCCTACCCGAGGCGCCAGAAATCGAACGCCGCATCCAAGCGTGCGAGCCACTCAATCCAACCGCCCTCGAACAAACCCGGATACTGTACGCGCTTACTTTTGGCACCTACCCGCCGGAGTCCATCTGGCCAGCCCGAACCGGACGCAGTGGGCCCAAGCTTACCCGAAAACGACGGGCGCTCGTGCAGGTTCTTCTAGGCCTGGTGGGTATCTCGCTCGCCATCTGGCTGCCCGAACCATGGGGGATCCTGGCCGGTTTGGCGGCCGCGCTACTGATCTGGTTGATCCCTAACTGGTCTCGCCGCACGGAAGCAGGCGACCTGAACCGCCTATCCCACGCCATCCGAGGCGCGGGCGAAGGAAATGGCTCTATTTGAGCATTTCTTTATCGACATTTTTATTTGCTAAAATTTTGCCATTATTTGCTCAAAGTGGACAACTTCCACAATTCACATCCGCTCAAGCCAACTACAACTAGGCAAAGCACGTTGACACCCCGGCGCTAAAGCCGCTATAGTCAAGACAATCATGATCAATAGCTTCCCTCCAAGGTAAGTAAACGATCGAATTTGCAATGAATCAGCCGCCGGAGTTCCGGCGGCGTTCTTTTGCACCCCGCTTAAAGCAGAACTTGAACCCATCACTTTAGCTGCGCGAGCATGGCGCTCAGGCCCCATTCAGCCTTCAATTGAGCGTTACTTTGAGCCTTCGCCTTTGATTCTCTTGAACAGTGGGTCGCCACGCGCTAAACTCGCGTTGATCACCGTTCATGAATTCCGTCGACTATACCGAAGTCTTGGCCGACCTCGAGCGCCGCAAAGCGGAACTGGAGGTGGCGATTCTGGCCATCCGGCGACTGGTCAACCTGCCCGCGCCGGCCGTTGGAGTCTCCGGCCCGCAGCCGGTTTTTGAAACTCCGCGCGCCTATCCTTTCCTGGGGATGACCATCCCCGAAGCCACCATCACCCACTTGCGGTTGGTGCAACAGCCCCTCAACACCCACGAAGTCATCGCCGCTCTCAAACAAGGCGGCTTGCGCGACAGTAACTACCAGACCGTCTATCAGGTGCTTCGCAGGCGCGCCCGCGAAAAGCAGGACATCGCCGTCGACAAAGGGAAGTGGCACCTGGCGGAATGGCACAAGTGGCGTCGCAAACAGTCTGGCCGCGCCGAAAGTCCGGCCCCTGTTGAACATCCCACCGCCGCCAATGAAAATTGAGCGAATTTACACTTTGCTCTAGACAACAAGTCACGAAAGTTCTACATTGGGACCAATGCAAATTCGACAGAGCTTGCTATCGATTTCGATTTAAGCTTAGCCCCTTCTTCCTTGATTATTTTGGAGTTACTCATGATTGCCTACTTGTTGGCCGCAGCCACACTGCTCACCATTTCCCTGCCCGGATCCCTGCCAGCAGCCGAGCCCGTGCTCAACTGCCGGTATTCCCTTTCTCCCATCTCTGCTCAACACACAGCCGAAGGCGGCCTCTACCGTTTGCGCGTCACCGCGAGCCATCCGCAGTGCCCCTGGACGTTCACCCCGGCCCCCTGGGTCCACGTCAGCGCCACATCCGCCGCCCATGGCTCCATGGACCTGACCTATGAATTGCTTCCCAATTTCTTCGAGCAACCCCGCGTCGCCAAACTGCGCCTCGAACGCACGCAGGCTGACGGCATTCCCGTGGCCGTAGCCACCATGGTCGTCCGCCAGCAAGGCCGCGGCCAGTAACCACCCCAAGCTTCCCCCGACCCGAAGACCGGTCTAACGGAGGACGGTCTTCTGCTCTCTCCCCTGGGCTTAAAACAAGTCAATCCAAAACCTAAGCATCATCCGAGCCCAGGTATATGGACGCTCGCGCGATATCTCCATCTCGCGCAAGCGTTCCCTTTTTTCGAAGCCGCGACCCTGAAAACTGGGGCCGCGGCTCTTTTTTACGATCGAACCCGCCATCGCCCAGCCGGCAATTCTTTCACCCCTCGCCCCGGCCGCCCCATGTTATCGTCGTTCTTGTCTTCCCAAGTTACCCATTCATGCCACCGTCCGCACGCCCAGACTTCGCCCAGCAGTTTCACCTCGCCCGTCACGTATTCCTCGTCGCCGCCCCGGTCGGGGCGCTAGTCGGCGCCGCCATCGCTGGCTACGACTACGTCGTCAACGTCCTCCTCTGGGAGACCTTCACCCATTCCTTCTCTCCCCCAATCCTGTGCCTTTTCCCCATCGCGGGCATGTTCCTCACCGGCCTGATTTTGCGCTGGTTCCAAGTGCCGTCCTCTGCGATGGCCGACGCCGTCGTGAGGGCCTATCACCAGCCCGGAAAAGGCATCGACTATCCAACCGCCATCCCCAAACTGGCGGCCTCCATCGCCACCATGGGCTTTGGCGCTAGCGCCGGCATGGAAGGTGCCAGCAAGTGGCTCGGCGCAACCATCACTTCGTGGCTCCAACAAAGAGTGAACGCCATCGCCAAACTCCGTTGGCTTCACGGCTCCGTAGAAACGACACTGATCGCCGGCGCCGCCGCCGGAATCAGCGCCATCTTTCGCGCGCCACTCACCGGGGCCATCATGGGCCTCGAGTCTCCCTACAAGCGCGACCTCGCCCACGAGTCGCTCATCCACGGCCTGGTCGCCGCCGCCACCAGCTACGCCACCTTCACCCTCTTTCGTCCGGACACGCCTTATTTCCCCATCCACTTTGCCTATCAACTCAACTGGCGCGATCTGCTCATCTGCATCCCCCTCGGCCTCGCCGGCGGCCTCGCCTCACACCTCTTCCTTGGCCTCCTCGGATGGGTGAAGCAAATCTGGAGTTACTGGCCGGTGCCGCGCGTGGCAAAGACTACCGCGGGCGGTGTCGTCGTCAGCCTTATCGCCTTCGCCACTTACTACTGGCTCGGCACAGCCGTCACCCTACATTCCGGCTTGCCAGTAACCAACCAGCTACTCAACGGTCAGTTCACCCTCTCCGCCGTATGGATCATCTTCGTGGCGAAGTTACTCGCCACCTCCTTTACCTTCGGCAGTGGTGGTGTCGGCGGGCTCTTCCTACCCTCCGCCACCATCGGCGCTTCACTCGGCGCCGCCTTCGACCTCCTCTTCCATCCCCACCAACCCGGCGTTTTCACCCTCATCGGCATCGCCGCCTTCACCGGCGCTAGCTACAACAGCCTGCTCTTCGCCGCCGTCTTCGTCGCCGAAGCCAGCGGAAGCCCCGCCCTCGTCGTCCCCGCCCTCATCGCTTCCTCCACCGCTTTTCTCCTCTCGGCTGGCATCTCCAACTCCGAATCCCAACGACTCGCCCGTTGAGAGCGATGAATAAACCCTCGCCCTCCATCACCCACATCAAAATTGTCCTAGTTGCTGCCTAGATCACGCTATACACTTTAGAAGCCGATGCAGCCAATAACTGCAACCCAATCTGGCTTGCTGGAAATAGAGGTGTCAACCAAATGATTGTCGGTATTGAGATCAACAATAGTCCGAGTTCCCGTGCCCGCTACGTCACCTGGGCTCCCAGTCCCTGCCGCATTCGCGTCACCAACACCGCTGGGCTGGTCGGCTTAACTGCGCTGGTCAAGCTCAGCCGTGCGACGCTGGCGGGTGGCGGGTCCATTACTTTCTCCACCAGTGCTGCGGGACCCTTTACACCGGCTCTCAATCTAAACGTCCCGCGCAGTGGCGCATCGGTCGCCTTCTTTGTTCGCGGTGTCTTTGGATCGCCCAGTTCCGCTGACGGCGGAGTGCGCATCGACGCCCGCGCTAAGCCCAATCCCGCCGGGGCTGAGGTCGCCGTGGGCAACGTCACCCTAATGGTCAGGATTCGCAAAAATGCGAACGCCCTTACCAACGGTGAAAGAGATCGTCTGGTCTCGGCCTTCGCCTCGCTGAACAATCAGGGCTTAGGCCGGTTCACTGATTTCCGTGACATGCATGTTGACCCCTCCAGCCCCGAGGCGCACGGCCGTCCTGGCTTCCTGCCCTGGCACCGCGCCTATATCTTAGATCTCGAGCGCGAGCTGCAAGCGATTGACCGCAGCGTGGCGTTGCCCTATTGGCGCTTCGATCAGCCCTCCCCTGGCATCTTCACCAAGGCCTTTCTCGGCGAGTCCGCCTCCAGCGGCAACGTTCAATTCAACCCGGGCCACCCGCTCGAGTTCTGGAAAACCGACGGCGTTACCGGCATTGTGCGCACGCCGTTGTTCAATACCAGCCTAGCCACCGGCGTCCGCACCGAAGCCGCTACGCTCGCACTGGGCACCGTCTACTCCGCGTTCCGCACCATGGAAGGCAACCCCCACGGCAGCGCCCACACCAGTTTCGATGTCGACTCGTACATTTCAGCCATCCCCACGGCGGCGCGCGACCCGCTGTTCTTCCTCCTCCACTGCAATGTCGACCGTCTCTGGGCGAGGTGGCAACTCAATAACGCACGCTTTGATATCGCCACCGCCGCGTCGTTCCAATCGTCGACTCCGCCCAACCGTATCGGCCACAATTTGCCCGACACCATGTGGCCCTGGAACGGGGTCATCACCGCGCCTCGTCCGCCTTTCGCCCCTGGCGGAGCACTAGCCGCTTCCCCGTGCGCCACCGCGCCCGGGCCATCCCCACGGGTACAAGACTGTTTCGACTACCAAGGCTCGCTAAATCCCGCCAATCGCATGGGCTTCAGCTATGATGACATTCCGTAAGCTCGGAACAGAAAGGAATCAGGAGTAAATCACATGAAAAAGAATCCAGCAAAAACAGCCCGCAAGACCGCCCGCAACGCGTCTGCCGCCAAGCAATCAGCACCGCCCGCCCGGGAATCTGTTACCGCCACCAAGCTCATGGACGTGCCCGTCTCCTCCGCCGACCTGCGCAAGGCAATCGCCATTCTGGGCGACGCCACTCAATCAGAGGCGACACGCAGCGAGGCCATCCAGGCCATTCAAGCCGCCAGCTTTAGCCTGCCTGATTTCGATTCCGTCCGGTCAGAATACGTCGCCGCGCTCCGGCTAGCCGCCAAAGACCCAGATCCAGCCCTTCGCCAGCGCGCCCTCAGCGTTCTTTCGCGCAACAATGACAGCTTCGCGCAGAAGGCCATCCTCGACGGTTTAAAGAACGGAGAGAAAGCTCTGCTGCCTGCGGAGAAGGCGCTGCAGCTGCTGAGCTACAATCCACACGCCGGCGCCTACACGGTCGCTCGCGAACTCTTTGGCTCCTCCGCCGACCCAGCCGTTAAGCAGGAAGCCTTACGGCTGATGTCCAGCGATCCTGACTCCGCCAAAGTGATCGAAAAGACTCTTGCCGATAAGGGCGAAACCACCGAGATCCGGCGCATGTCCGCCGCCGCTCTTCACACCCTCAACCCCAAATCCCTCCAAAATTTCGCTAACAAAGCGCTGCTCGATAAGACCGAGAACCACGACTTGGTGGCCACCTGCCTCACCGCCATGCACCAATTCGGCGATGCCAAGGCCATTAGCGAGAATAAGGCGCTGCGCAAGCGTCTGAAGGAGATGGAAACGGATGCGCCGGGAAAACTGAAGCAACTCACGAAGCAGTTCATCACCAAATACGGCCTCTGATGAACACGCTCATCCCGAGTCCAGAGGCTCTGGAACTGCAGTTCGTCACCGCGGTGCAGCAATTCGCTCAACAGCCGCTGGCCCTCGTGGCGCTGCTGGACGAGCAGCACCCCGCTTACCACCAACAACCACCCCCGGCGGTCGCCCGGATGCGGGGTTGGTTGTTGGCCTCTTTGTCCCACGCAGAACTCCCCACGGAGGCCTTGCCTTACGTGATCGAGGAACTCGAAACCGCGGCCGACCCTTATCTTCTGGCCGCAGCCGCGCGTGCCCTGCGGGCCTACGCGCATCCGCACCCCCGCTTCGCGCCCCTGCTGGCAACCGCTTTTCGCCGCGCCCAAGGGCAGGACCTGCCAGTGGGCCTTGATCAATACGGCGATACTGAAGCGGCGACCAACGCCACCAGCCCCATCCAGGAGTTGCTGCTCACCGCCGCCTGGCTCGGCCCCCACGCCATCTCACTCGTCCCGGAGTTAGCCGCCCTCCAGTGTTCCATCGCGCCTCGCCTGCGACCTATCCTCAACCAAGCTTTGGCCACCACTCAGACCCCTGCCTCAGACGCTTCGTGTTGTCCGGATTGGCCCGCCAACCTCACCGGGATCTTCAACTGGGACGCCGCGCGCCGCAACAACCTTCACGGGGTCGAAAACCTAGTCCTCGAAGACCAATCCGGACAGCGCGCCACCTACCTCAAACGTTTTCGCGGCCATCCCACCATCGTCGTTTTCTTTTACACCCG
>JAYVUQ010000128.1:0-4015 GCA_043787785.1 Bryobacteraceae bacterium | reverse complement strand
TAAAGCAACCTTCCTAGTGCAGCGATAGCTCCCGGCTGCGATGTACTTTCGGCGTAGTCCACCTGTACTATAGCTATTTCCCCGCCTATTCTCCGTTATTTACCCTATTCCCTACCCCCTATTTCTGCTAACATCTAGGCACTGTGCTTTAGTACTTCAAGGTTTGTAGTCCCAAGCGGCCACTGGGCGCAGAATTCAATTTACTTGATTGGGAAAGGATATTAATGAAGACCATCTATCTACGGGTGCTGTTTGTCGCGGCTGTTATGGCCGTGATGGCTCTCGGTGTGATGAATATCGACCCGAACGCTTGCACGTTTCCTTGGGAAACCGCGATGATTGACCCGAATGCCTGCACGTTCCCCTGGGAAACGGTAGCCATCGACCCGAACGCCTGCACGTTCCCCTGGGAAACGGCGTAGGTCCAAAGGACCCGAGACGGGGCAAGTACTTTGCTCGATTAGTAGAAGCCGGCAACGAACCCAACCCAAAACAGGCGGACCCTTACCAGGGTCCGTTTGTTTTTTGTTGCAGACGTGTGCGCCGCCCGGGATTGTACGGTGATAAACTGCAAGGGAAAAGGACGCAATTCCATGTCTAAAGATTCCAGTCGACGCAACTTCATCGCGGCATCCACGGCCGTCACTTCGAGTCTAGCTGCCGCGGGCACTCTAGCCGCCGCGGGCAGTAACACCAAAATGAGCCCCGGGCGGGTGATAGGGGCCAACGACAAGATCAACGTGGCGGTGATCGGCGCCGGTGGCCGGGGCACCTATGTTTCGCGCGTGTTCAAGCAAGTGGGAGAGAAGGACAATCCGGCCAAGATCGTGGCCGTTTGCGACGTGTACCAGAAGCGTTTGGACGCCAACAAGAAGTTCCATGAGTGTGACGGTTCGCTCGACTATCGCGAAATCCTGAACCGCTCAGACGTCGACGCGGTGATCGTGGCCACGCCGGACCACTGGCACGCCAAGATTGCCTTGGAGGCCATGGACAAAGGCAAAGACGTCTACCTCGAAAAGCCGATGTGCCACACGGTAGAGGAAGCGCGCATGCTTTCGCAGACGGTGCGCGAAACCAAGCGGGTGCTGCAAGTGGGCTCGCAGACCACTTCAGGCGATCAGTGGCATAAAGCCAAGAAGGCCATCGGCGACGGCATGATCGGCAAGATGCTGTTATCGCAAGGCAGTTACCATCGCAATTCGGTGGAAGGCGAATGGAATTACGTGATTGACCCGGCAGCCGGCCCTGATGGCAAGGGCGAAAACTATATCGACTGGAAGATGTACCTGGGCTCGGCCCCCAAGCGCGACTGGGTAAAAGACAATGGCGCCGACCGGTTTTTCCGCTTTCGCAAGTATTGGGACTATTCGGGGGGCATCGCCACCGATCTCTTCTTCCACGTGGTCGCCCCGATGAACGTCTGCTGGGGGGAAGCGCAGTTTCCCACCAGGGTAATGGCCGGCGGCGGCATTTACGCCTTCGACAAACTACCCGAAAATCCCTCCAAGCCGGACCGCGAAGTGCCGGACACCTTTAACGTGATGGGCGACTATGCCAAGGGCCATTCCCTCGTCCTGAGCTCGTCGATGGCCAACTCGCAGCACATCCCCGGCTTGATTCGTGGCCATGGCGCATCGCTGATCATGGTGGAGCACGGCCGCTTTGAAGGCGCGGCGCCCTTCATCACGCTCAAGGCGGAGATGAAAGGCAAGAAGTACATCGTGCCGGAACTGGAAGACAAGTTCAAGGGCGAAGCCGAGCTGAGGATCGCCGTCGACCCCACCGACACGATGAAGACCCACGTCGGCAACTTCCTCAGTTGCATCCGTTCGCGCGAACAGCCGACCTTAAACGTCGAGGTTGCCGCGCGCGCCCAGGTGCTGATTTCGTTGGCCGTCCAAAGCTATCGGCATGGTAAGACGATGTACTTCGACGAACGCACCTGGAAGTTTGGCGACCGCCCGTTCCGGTCGTAGCGCTGGGCTCGTAAGCCTCGCTTAGCGTGGTCCCTCTATGAGCGCTAACCCCTGAACAGCTGGCTTCTTTATTCTCGCCAGCCGCGCTCGTTGCGGTGCCGCCTCGGCCAGCGCCGCGCGAGCGGGCGCGTATTCATCGGCAATTTTCTCCAATTGGCTAAAGCCGTTCTTTAGGTCGCCCAGGTTCACTTGCGCCACGCCGAGTAGATACTGCGCTGCCAGGCTGTCCGGGGCCGAGCGAAGGGCCGCCCTGGCGGAGATGGCCGCTTGTTGATAGTCTTTGCGATACACGGCAACAAAGGCGCGGTTGGAGTGGGCCAGCGCGCAGCTGGGGTCAAGGCTTAGGGCCAGCTGAATGTCCTTCAGCGCGAGGTCCCACGCGAAAGCCCGGACATGCAGTGCCGACCGGTTCACGTAAGCCTCCACCCATTCCGGATCGGCCGCCAGCGCCGCTTGCACTTCGCGCATGGCGCAGGTATCATCCTGCCGGGTGCGGCATTTGCGATAACGGGACATTGCCTTTTGGGCCGCCTTCGGAACGGAATGAGTTAACTGCTTGGCATTCACTAAGCCGCCGCCATCGGCCGGGTTTCGGTTCCCCAGGCGGATTGTCACCTCGGCACGGTTGGCCGCAACCGAGACGTACTCTTCTTTCAATAATTCACCACGTTGGTTCAGAATCGCGAGCACGTAATGGCCGGGCGCAACTTGAGGAAAGTCGAATTGACCGCTCAATCCAGGCGTCGTCGTATATCGATCCATCGACGCGCCAGATGGCCTTAGTTCCAGAACCAGGTTCTGCAGACCGCGCCCCGGCCAAGGAGATGCCATTTCCAGAGTCCCTCGCCAATGAACTGGCTGCACAGGCTGAGCGGAAAGGGTCGAAATCGGAAGCGAAATGAACAGGAACACACGTATAAAGAGCAAAAATACCTCCAAGAAAAGTTAGGGCGGATAGGAATCTAGATCATGACCAAACAGGGTGAATCTGTCGTGACCAATGGATCAAGATTCCGAGAGTCCAGCGAGGACGGGGGCATCATGGGGATATTACGGACGGGGTACGAATGAGGCAGGGCAAAGGCGGGCAGACAGGGCCAGGCCAAGCGGATTCACTTGGCCACGAGCATGATTCAGGAAAGCGAAAGACTTAGGCAGCGCTCATGGCTGCGGAGGCCAATTCCGGTTGGGATATGCAACAAGCACGCATGAGGCCGCCCAGGCGCTGCAGTTCAAAGGGAGCGGCCACGTAGCCGAGGGCGCCAGCTTCCTGCGCATCGAGCTGCCGGGATTCCTCGGGCAGCCGGCTCACCACGATGACGGCCGGGTGGGTCTTCATACGGCCGGTAATCGCCATTAGACTACGCAATTCATGGCCCACGGCGGAGCAGAAAATCAGATTCGCATCATCAATGCCTTCAGGACAATCGGCGTTGCACGAGGTAACATCGAAGCCACCGAGGACGGCAACCAGCTCTTGTTCCAAAGAGGAATCAAGGCCGAAAAGTAAGATAGACGGCTTTCCGTTGATCATGAGTCTTCCTCCAAACTACCGATGGATCCGGGCTTTCAGCAGGGACCGGATTCAAGGACGACGGGTTAGAAAGAGCGGGGGCGAGGGGGCGAAAATCCAGAACGGGGGAGCGCTCAACAAATCGGTGAGCGACGGATCTTCGTCGAGACAAATACCGCTAAAGAAAGCATAAGCCACAATGTTGAAGGACGCCAATCAATAATCGTAATGGCTTCGATGATTGACCATACTTAGTACTTATGGACCACTCGTTTACAGTGAGCCACTGTTCACATTCGGGCGGCTCGTCCCAAAAACGAACACCCCTGTAAGCTATTAGTGTCGCAAAAGAAAGAAGGGAAACTGGCCCCGAAAGTGCTTGACTGAGAAAGCGCTCATGATTTCGAGGATGGACTGAAGGGCATTCCGCAAGCGATCGAGACGGCGTTTCCGCTCGCCCAAGTGCAGTGCTGCATCGTGCATGCGATTCGCGCCAGCTTGAAATACGTGAGCTGGAAAGAAC
>JAYVUQ010000127.1:0-2760 GCA_043787785.1 Bryobacteraceae bacterium | reverse complement strand
ATTCGTCGCCCAGACCGGTTATGCGATTTATAGCGTTGCTCCAGCAATCGTCACTAAGACCCTGAGCTAACCGGTTTGCGGCATCATTCAAAAAGTCCTGGGTCAGGGCGAATCCCCCTGCGTTATTGGCACTCCGTATCGCAAGCGATTGGGCTGCCGAAAACTGAACATTTAAGGAAGTTGCTGTATAAGTTCCAGATTGGCTAATGATCGTTGTCTGGCAGAAATACTGTCCAGTACCTAAGAGTTGGCAAGCGGTCCCGGTCGAGACCAAGCCGAGTGGATCGAACCGATTGATCGGATCACTCGACGCATAGTCATAGCGATTCCAACTTCCCGGATTCGAAGCCGAGGCACTGGACTGCGCCGGATCCGTCGTAGTGAACCGACCCGAACTCGACTGGTACTGCCGATTCTGGGCGTAGTCCAAAGCCGTCGAATCCCGAAAGTAAGTGGCGAAAGAGTCGGCGTCGGAAACCGTACCCGACTTCGCTTCGCCGTAGGGATAGTAACTCCCCACCGATCCAAGCCGGTCCGCGACCTGCAAACGCCGACCAGCGGCATAGCTGTCGAAGCTGGACTGGGTGAAGCGCAGTTCGCCGCCGATGACACTTACCTGCGCAGTGACCAAGCGGGCGCCGTCGGCGCCCCACAGGACAAAGTCGTTGTTCTTCCAGACGCGTTGATTCGTCTGGGCGTAGGAGTAAGTGTCCGAAGCTACCGTCTTCAAGCGGTTGGCGACGTCATAAGTCATGCTGCCCTGGGCGGGGGTGTTGGTGGTGTTGCCGTTGGCGTCGTAAGTGTGGGATTGGACGCGGTTGGTGACGGGGTCCACCAACAGTGAGGCCGTGGGGACGTTGCCTTTGACGGCGTTTTGTTGCAAGCGATTGCCGAAGCCGTCGTACACCCACGAGAGTCCCCATTGGGGGGCGGAGCCGGAGTTCACGGTGGTCTCGGCGCGGGAGAGGCGGCCCAGACTATCGTACTGGTACTCTAGTTCTTCGCCGGAAAGGTAATCCCTTTGCGAAGTGGCGCGGCCGTCGTTGGCGGTGGCCGAGAAACGGTATTCAAGGTCGACTTGGCCGGGCACGGTGAGGCGGGTCATCTGGCCCAAGGCATTGTATTGCCGGGTCTCGGTTTGCGATCCGCCGCCAGTGAGGTTGAACCAACGCATTTGAGTAAGCTGCCCAGTTGAATTATACAGCACATTGTCAACTAGGGTTTGCGGTGAGGCGGCACCGTTGACTTGAAAAGTACCGCCGGACGGGCGGCCCATGGAGTCATAAGTGTAGTTGTAGAGATAACCGGGCACGGAGGTGCCGCCGGCGGTGTAGGTGGTGGGGTAGACGGTTTGGGCGAGCGCGCCCCAGTTGTTGTAAGAGTATTGCACCGTCATATCAGCCGTCTTTTCCACGCCGCTCACCAGGCGGATAACTTTGGAGGCCTTGGAAGCGATGCGGCCCATGGGGGAGTAAGTATATTCTTCGCGCATCTTGCCTTTGGCGCAGACCGCCGTATCGGAATTACCAAACTCGACGGCGGCTAAGCGGCCATAAGTGTTGGCTGAAAGATCGTAGAGGTAGTTATAGACATCGCAGGTGACGATGTTGCCAGACGAATCCTTCGGGGTGACCGAGGTGGAGCGACCGTAGGCGTCGTAGGCGAAGTCGAGACGTTGGTTCTTGGCGTCGATGGTGTAGGCCAACTGAGTACCGCTGTAGAAGTACTGTTTGGTGCCAGTTTCGGGCTGGGTCGCGGAGGTGAGCAGGGGCCCGGTGTAATTGAAGGTGCGGGTTTGGGTGACGGTGCCGATGCCGGTGGAGCGCGGCATGGTGACGAGCTTGATTTGATCGAGATTGGTGTATTGATAGTTGGTGACAAAGTCCGCGCCACCGGCAGGGTTGGGCTCGTTCACTTGGGTGAGGTGGCTCATGGCGTCCATGGTGTAGCGTTTCCAGCGGCTCGTGGGATCGCTGACGGTGACTTCATTTCCGGAGTAGCTGTAAGTGGTATTGCCGGCAGAGTTGGGCAATTGCACTTGGAGCGTGCGGCCGAGGCCATCGTAGACGTAGGTGGTCCAGAGGGGCGAACCATCCGGGGCGTAGGGGAGCGACTTCCGTTTCAGCTTACCCATGGGTGTGCAGGCGCAGCTATCGTATTCGGTGTCGGCCACAGTCTTCGCGCCGCCGGCGTCGCCGATTTCAACTTTGATGGCGCGGCCAAGGCCATCGACAGTGGTGCGGGTGAAGCGGCCATTGACGGTTTGGGTCATCTGATTGGCAGCGTCGTTGTAGCTGTAAGTAACCAGATTACCGTCGGCGTTCGTTTGCTGGGTGACGCGGTTATTGCCGTCGTAGGTATAGCTGATGCTGGAGCCATTGGGCTGGGTGGAACTGGTGGGTGAGAGGATATTGCTCCAAGCCAGGGATGTTTGCAAATTGGCGTTGCTATTGGGCGTCATCAAGGTGGGGACCATGAAATAGCTGCTGCTGTTGTAGGTGTAATTCACTTGGCGGCCCTGGGCGTCGGTGGATTGGGTGACTTCGCCGACCAGATTATATTTCATGGCGCCCGCGTAAAGCGCGGCGCGATAAGCACTGGTGACATTGCCGCGAGTGGTGTAGCTGGTGCCGTAAGCGGCAGTGTCGTGCCAATACGGTGTGCCGCTGACGCTATCGAGCGTATTCGACGGGTAACTGTCGTAAGTGAGGCTAAAGAGCCACTGGAGGTTACCACCGCTAGCGACGTTGCAGTTTTTGG
>JAYVUQ010000126.1:0-4263 GCA_043787785.1 Bryobacteraceae bacterium | reverse complement strand
AACTACTGGCGCTACGTCGGTATTGAAGAAGCCTTCCGCCTGCATGGCACCAACAATCCGATCTACACGAATCCGGCCACCGGCGGCACCAGTTCGTTTGGTGCCCGCAATCGCGGCTTCACCATTTCGCCGATTTTCCACTTCACTCCTCGCGAAGAGCGGTTTCGTCCGTTCCTGAAGGCGGGTCTCGGATTTAATTGGATGGGGCCCACTGACGATGCGCGCAGGCAGTTGTCGGCGGTGCGCAATCCTTTCGGCCAAGCCATCAACCTGGATAGCCAGTTGGCGCCCTTGTTTATTTACGGCGCGGGCATCAAATACAGAATCAGTGACCGGCTCGGTTTCCGGGTCGACGGTGATGGCTCCGTTTCGCGTACGCCTTCCTTTGGCCTGCCGGCTGTCGGCCCCGCCGGATCGATCCTGGTCGGCAATCGAGGGGTGCTGAACGGTTCGAGCATCACGGCTGGCCTCAATGTGTACATGGGCAAGCTGTTCGATGTTTCGTTGGGCGACTTTACGGTTGGCCAGATGGAGTCCACCTCGCTGAGCGCTTTTGACGGCGACATGCTGAATTTCAAGGTTCCCGCCTCTACCACCATCGAAGGCGTCAAGCCCAAGTGGAACTGGTTCTACGACGGTAAGCCGGTGGCCGGTTTGGCCGGTGGCGTAGGCGGTGGCGCGGACTCGGAGACCTTCGGCCTGAAGGCCCCTGGCAAGCCCGGCACTTACGAAGTGAAGGCCATCGTCGAATCCGACCAGACCGGCGTAACCAAACGCCGCGTCAAGAATTTCCTCAAGAAGAATCCGATCGCCGCTGTTGAGCGCAAAGCGAGCTTCACGGTGAAGCCGTGGGCCACGCCTAGCCTCCAGGGCAGCATCAATCCGCCCACGATCGCCGCGTCGATGCCGCCCGCCGGCACTTCGCCCGGTACCCCAATTTCTGTAGCCAGCGCCGGAACCGCTACCATCAGTGCTTCTAGTGGCGCCTTTGATCGCCCGCGCGAACTGGTGTACACCTTCACCGCTTCTGAAGGCCGCCTCACCCCAGGTAACACCGCCGGTGGCACCGTCTCGCAACCCAACCCGCAAACGGTCATGGTCACTTTGAAGGATGTTAAGCCCGGCGATACGCCAAATGTCACGGTGATCTATACGCCGGAGGGTGTTTCGGTGCCGGCTGGTGGATCGAAGAACATCGACTTCACGATGAAGGTGGCTGATTCGCATGGAACCGAAGCTTCGGATACGGCGCGCCTCACCATTTCGGTGCCCAATCCGCCCCCGCCGCCACCTCCTCCTCCCAGCCTGCAGCCGCTGCAGTTGGACGACCTGATCTACGGCTACGGCCGTGGCCGCGTCAACAATTGTGCTAAGCGTGTGCTCGATGCCGCTTATGAGCGTCTCGTCGCCAACGGCGATTACGACCTCGTCCTCATCGGCCACATCGATGAGAAAGAAGCCAAGATCCGTCAGCCGCGCCGCCGCGGTGTGACGCCCAAGTCAATCGAACAGCAACGCGTCTTGAACGCCGCCGCTTACTTGACGGCCGGTGCTCAGCCTTGCAAGAGCCTGGATGCCTCGCGCATCAAGGTGATGTATGCCGGCACTGACCAAACCAACGAGTCGAAAGCGCTCCTCTGCGTCACCTCCACTTCGGAACGCGCTACGGACCGGGCGCGGAAGAACGACGAAGGCGCCAAGAATCGCCGCGTGGAAGTTTGGCTCGTGCCGCGCCCCGGTAAGGGCCCGATGCCTGCCGGCTTGAACCTGCTCGAACTGGTTCCGGCCGACTTGCCCAAGGGCTGCCCGCAGTAAAGCGGCCGCCGTCGAAACGAAAGTACAGCCCGGGCTTCGGCCCGGGCTTTCGTGTCTCTATATTGGTTATTGTGAAAGGTCAGTGATGAATGTCAGCGTAATTCTTCCCGCCGCCGGTTTCGGCACCCGCATGGGTGGCGGCAATCGCAAGCAGTTCCTGCATTTGGATGGCGTGCCGGTGCTGGTGCGCACTATTCGCAAATTCGCCGCCGCGTCCGCAGTGGGCGAGATCATTGTGGCCGTCCGGCCTGAGGATCAGGCCGCCGTCGAAGAAATGCTGGCTAAAGAAACCACCGGCAAACCGGTACGGATCGTGCAAGGCGGCATTTCACGCCAGGAGTCCGTCGAGAATGCCTTGCGCACCTTGGGACCAGAGGTGGAACTCGTCGCGGTCCACGATGCCGTACGGCCCTTTGTTGATCTCGAAACCATTCAGAAAGTCATCGATGAGGCGGCGCGCACCGGCGCGGCCATTGTCGGCATTGTGCCGGTCGATACCGTCAAGCAGGTTCATCTGCACAAAATTCGCGCGACGATTCCTCGTGAAAAACTAATCCTGACGCAGACGCCGCAAGTCTTCCGGCGCGACTTGCTGCTCGAAGCTTTTGCTCGCGCCCGCGCCGATCAGTTCACTGGCACCGACGAATCCTCCCTGGTTGAGCGTCTTGACCAAGTCGAGGTCAGCGTCATTCCCGGCAGCGATCGCAACATCAAGATCACCAAGCCGCACGACCTGAAACTGGCTGAGCTTTTTCTGAGCGAAGAGACCCACTAAATGCGTATCGGGCAAGGCTGGGATAATCACCGCATCAAAGCAGGGCGTCCGCTCATCCTGGGCGGCGTCGACATTCCCTGTGAGTTTGGCCTCGACGGCCACTCCGATGCCGACATTCTTCTCCATGCCATTACCGATGCCTTGTTGGGCTCCGTGGCCTTGGGCGACATCGGCATGCACTTCCCCGATACCGACCCGCAATGGCAAGGCGCGGCCAGCGCGCGGTTCGTCCAGCACGCCAAGTCACTGGTGGAACAACGCGGCTACCGGATCGTCAATCTCGATTGCACCGTCATTCTCGAACGTCCCAAACTGAAGGACTATCGCCTGGCGATTCGCGAGAATGTGGCGCGCTTACTGGCTTTATCCGCCGACGAGGTCAACGTCAAGTTCAAAACTTCCGAACGCGTGGGGCCAGTAGGCGAAGGGCTATCGGCCGAGGCGCAGGCGGTCGTGTTGATCAAGCGCGCGGGGGCATAAATGCTCAACTTTTTCTCCGAAAAGAAGCTTCTGTTCTGGGTCCTGACCTTGGGATGGTTCTTCGGTTCCCTAGCGATCTTGCTTCTCGCACGTTGGGTTTTGCTGGGTTTCCTCCGCCGGAGAATTGGAGACGGCATCAATTCCGCCGCCGTCGTCTACGACACTCTCCGCTGGCCATCGTTCTTTTGGTCGCTGGCTGGCGCTCTGCAGATCGGGCTGCGCTTCGCCGACCTGAGCGAGCGGGTGGACAAACTCATCGGCACGTGGGTCGTGGTCTTTCTCATTGTGAGTCTCACCCTGGTCGTGGCCAACGTTCTCGTACGTCTCATCGTACTCTACGCCCGGCTGCGCAATGTCCAAATCGCCGTGTCCGGCCTGTCCCGGGCCATGACCCAGGTGTTTATTTATAGCCTGGGGCTGCTCACCTTGCTCGGCTACCTCGGCATCAGCATCACGCCCGCTCTGACTGCGTTGGGTGTTGGCGGTTTGGCCGTCGCCCTGGCTTTGCAAGAGACACTCGGCAATTTTTTCGCAGGGGTGCTGATTTTGGTCGAAAGTCCCATCCAGGTGGGCGACTTCATCACGCTCTCCTCGGGCGAGGAAGGGACGGTAACGGACATTGGCTGGCGCACCACCCGGGTGATCATGGGCACCAACAATAGCATTGTCATCCCTAACAGCAAGATCACATCCAGCATTCTGGTCAACCACAGTTTGCCGACCCGGATGATGATCGCGCCGATCGAGATCGCCGTGGCCCACACGGCCGACCTCGAGGTGGTGGCCCGCCTGGCCCGCGAGGCCGCCGACGAAGCCATTGAGGCCGGAGAAGGCGTCCTTGCCGAACCCGCGCCGGTGGTGTTGTTCGATCCCGGCCCACTTCCGACCCATCTCCAGTTCAAACTCCTGATCGCCGTCGCCGACCGCCTCCAAGCCGGTCCCGCCCGCAGCGCCGTCCGCCTGCGTTTGGTAAGGAAGATGCAATTCAACGACATCCCCTTCCCCTTAGCCGACCACCTAATCGGCTGGCCCTAACCAAACTTCTCCCCACCCTCAACATTCTAAACCTTTTAGCATTTAGTCCGACTAAATCTTAAATTCCTTATTTTCAATCCTTTACAGCCAGATTGTCGATTTGCTCAACAAAATAGCGAAAAAATATATGAGAACTTTCCCCCGCGAAAACGACTATA
>JAYVUQ010000125.1:0-3391 GCA_043787785.1 Bryobacteraceae bacterium | reverse complement strand
CAGCGGGCGTCGCCTGCCCGCTGACGATAGGACTCGCCGGCACCGCGTTGGTAAAGACCATGACGTCGGACGACGAAGCCGCCATGCCCGACCGCGTTGCGGACATCGTAAAGAGACCCTCACCGCGCGGCATCTTCATCGCCGTCTTCGTCTTCACATGCAATTGGTAGTTGGTCTTCGAAACGGGATCGTCAATCATGATCGATTTTCCCGGACCCTCCGCCATTTCCCCCAAGCCACCTAAGGATTGCAAATCAAACTCCCGGCGCGTGCGCCCCTCGCCATCGCGATACTGTGCCACACTGTTCTTCCGCACGATCCGGTTGCCGTCGGCCAACGTCTGCACCGTCTCCGTGATCGCTTCCGCCGCATAAGGCGCATTTTTCACGACGGAAGAACTGCCCATCTCCATAGACAAGAATTCGACGGCGGCGGAGCCCGGCAGGGCGTTGCGCACAGTGGGTGCCGCCATCGCCGTCCCCGGACGCGCATGAATCACAATATCCCGCGTAATTTCCTGAGCCGATAGCAAAGCCAACGGCACGGTTAGTATAAGTAACTTCTTCATTTCACTTCTCCTTTTTTCTACGAATTCACAAACTCTATTGATTCGCCTGTACCAAACGAACCGCTCGCGCCAATCCGTCATCGCCTACGACAACGTCTGCCAAAACCCGTTCTTCCAGCCGGTCTGGGTTCACCGGCCATCCTAAAGCCTGAATTCGCGTCCGGGGAATCCGCACGCGCAGGATCTGCAAGTCTTGTGTCGGGGGCATGAACTCGCTACCCGGCAGCATCACAAACACCGCTGTTGGGCGTGCCTCCACCTGCGGAGTCCGGGGGACCCGCCTGGGCGCGGTGCGCACCACCACCCCTTCCGTCGCGGAGGGCTCTGGCAATAGTCTCTCCAAAGAACGCTCCACCAGCTGCGGCGCGCGCACAACCGCTGGGATCACCGCCGCCTCCGGCCGCGCGCGGCCGCTCCAAATCCCCAGCACGAAGGCCGCCGCCGCGCCCGCCGCCACTATCCATGGCGCCACCGGCACCCTCCGGCGTCGCCGCACCTCGGCTTTCAGCCGGGATTCCAACTGGGCTGGGCTCGAAACCGCGTCTAACGAGTCCCGATACTCCGCCAGCCACTCGGTTAGCCGCCGTTCTTCCCGCATCCCGCCTCCTTCAGCCGATCTCGCAGCAGTCCTCGTGCCCGGTTCAACCGGGACCGCACCGTGCCCACCGGGCAACCTACCGTTGCCGCAGCCGCCTCGTAGCTCCACTCCTCCAGGTCGCAAAGCACCACCACCTCGCGGTAGTGCGGTGGCAGCGCCAGAACCGCCGCAGACAACTGCTCATTGGCGACCGTCCGCTCCAGCGCCACCCTGGGATCGTCCAGTTGCCCCGCCGGCTCGTCATACTCCTCATCCAAGGCCACAAACTGAGACCGCACCGCCTGCCGGGTCACGTTCCGCAGAATTCCGTAAAGGTAGGCCTCGATAGACCCCTTAGCGGGGTCCAATCCCCCCGGTTGGCGGATCAGACACAAGAACGTCTCCTGCACCGCCTCCTCCGCCATCGCCGCCGACCCCGTCATTGCATAGGCAAAACGGTAAAGTGGCCGCTGCAACCGCCGATAGACTAGAGTCAGAGCGGCCTCGTTGCCAAACTGGACCTCCCGCAATAAAGCGGGATCATCCAGCGAGGTTATTGGGTCGCGTCGCGCCGTCCATCGGGCTGTCCAGGTAAGGGCCGACATTTTCTACTGCTTCATTGTCGGTGAGGGGGCCAATAGTTCCAAAATCTTGGCCACGTAAAGTATGTTAACCGCCAATAAGCGTGGAACACAGTATTTTGCCCGGCGAAGACGATAGGAAACCTTAGGTGTGAAGGCCTTAGAAACGACGCAATGCAACCTTACTCTATGGATTACTCCACGGGACTTCGGTTAGGATCGTAATCGACGGTTGGATTTTTTTAGTTACATGAAGTGCCAATTCTGCGGAACGCAACTCGGCTTGTTTCGGCGTTTGTTCGATAGTGAATACTGTTCGAGCGAGCATCGGAAGCGTTCGTCCGCCCGGTCGGCGCGCGCTTCCCGCGATCACCTCTCCTACCATGGCGACGAGGACCTCTACCCCGTCGACGAAGTCATCGGCCTCCAGCGCCCTGACTCGGACGAGAACAAAGACGGCCTCCAGAAGATGCAGGCCGGTGTAGCCACGGCGATTTCAGTAGTACTCCTTTTTGTGCTGGCATACTCCTGGGTTACTGGCCAGGGGGGCAACGCTGAGCCGAGTGGCGGCGACCGCAGCCCCTTGGTGGGAGAGATCGCCCGCAGCAGTGACCGCGCCTCGTCCGGCCTGCTCTCCGGCCTCCGGGACCTCATGCCTGCCCGGCCCCCCATTCACCTCAAAGAAGACTTTAGAGGCTCCGTGGACGACTGGCTCGGCGCGCCGCTTAGCGCCGCCATCGCCCGCTCCCCCAACTTGCGTGACCTGGGCTGGAACTTTGAAAATGGCATCGTGCGCCCCGGCCGGTTGCGGATCTGGCAGCCCTCCATCGACCTTTCTGACTACAAGTTGGAGTTTGAAGGCACCATCGAGAAGCGCGCCATGAGCTGGACCTACCGCTCGGTGAACCTCGAAAACTTCTACGCCAGTAAGATCGTAGTGCGCAAGCCCGACCCCATACCGATCCTCGAGATTCTGCGCTATGCCGTGCTGGACGGCAAAGAAAGTAGCCGGACCCGGTTCCCGATCCCCATGAACCTGCAGCGCGCCAATGCGAGCCTGTTCCACGTTGAGATGAAAGTCCGCGGCAGCAGTTTCGTCACTTACCTCAACGGCCAGGTGATCGACACCTGGAGTGACTCGCGCCTGAAGAAGGGCGGCATTGGGTTCTTTGCGGACCCGGGTGAGGTGGCGGCCATCCACTGGGTGAATGTGGATGAACAGCGCACCGGCTTGCTAGGTAGCGTCCTGTCGCTCGGCTTTTTTGTCGGGCCCGCGGTACAGTTCGGCCCAGTCCTCTAACCCGATGATTTTGTGGCAATTAGGCCACAGTGTGCTATAACCGTGGAATCCCATGGATTCCGAGCTGCTCGTTGTCGCCTTCTGCACCTATCTCGTCTTTCTGTTTTCTACCGTCTGCCATGAAGCCGCCCACGCCCTCGCCGCCAAACTCGGCGGCGACCTGACCGCCTACCACGGCGGCCAGGTGAGCCTCAACCCGGTTCCGCACATTCAGCGCGAGCCCTTCGGGCTGGGCCTTTACCCCATCCTCACACTCTTCCTCACTGGCGGCACCGGCATCATCGGCTTCGCCAGTGCCCCTTATGACCCCTATTGGGCTATGCGCAACCCCCGCAAAGCCGCCTGGATGGCCATGGCCGGGCCCG
>JAYVUQ010000124.1:0-5309 GCA_043787785.1 Bryobacteraceae bacterium | reverse complement strand
CCTGCGGCCTCCGGTCGTACAGACGCGTCGTGCGTGGATCGGCATGGCCGGCCAGGCGCTGCACATCCTCCAGCGCCACCCCCTGATTCAATAAGTTGGTGATCGTAGCCACGCGAAAGCTATGAGCCGAAAGACGTTCCGGCAATCCCGCAAGCCTCATGCGGCGCTTCACAATGCGGCAAGCGTCCACCCGGTCCATGGCCCGGCCCGTCACTTCCCCGCCCTGCATCGTCTGGAACAACGGCGTGTTTTCTCCGCTCAGTTCCGCCGCCTGCCGGTAGCTTTGAACCCAACCCGAAAGGTCGCCGCGCAGGGGGATTTCCCGGCTCTTGCCGTTCTTTTCGAGGAAGTGCGCCACGCCCGATCCGGCCACTTCGTACAGGTCTCCCAACTTCAACTTCGCCACCGCGCCGACCCGCGCCGCCGTGTAGACCAGAAAGGCGATCAGCGCCCGGTCGCGCAAACCCGCCACCGTCGACAGGTCAATCGCCGCCAGTAGTCGCCGCACCTCCAGCACCGAGATTTCGGGCGTCCTCCCCTCCGTCACCTCAAATCGTTCCAGCCTCACCGTCGACACTGGGTTCAGCAGGCAGACATGCCGCACCACCATTTGGTCGAAGAAATGCCGCAGCGCCGCCCGGTGTTGCTGCTTGGTGGCCGGGCTGCCGGGGTGCCGGTCAAAGTAGAGGCCCACCATCATGGGGCTGATCCGCTTCAGCTCGACGCCTTGCCTGGAGCACCAGGCGAGAAACTGGCCGACCGCCGTTTGGTAGGCCCGGCGGGTGTGCGGGTTGCGAAGCTTGCCAAAAAAGAATTCCTCGGCCGCGAAGATGGCTCCCGCACCGGCGGCGGTGACGAGCGCAGGCAAGGCGGGTAGTCCGTGGGCGGCGGGGATGAGGGCTTGGGTAGGGTCCATGAGCCTGTCTATATCGTAGCAAATAACGTCTTTTATGAGCTACGGTATTTTGTGGTTGTTGCCCTAATACGCAATAACGTACTCTAAGGAATAGGAGAACCTGCATCGCGCGTCCCATCGAGTGGTTTCAACGGCTTCCCCAGATTCTGGACTCGCTGCGCCAACCCCAGCAACCCCACTGGCTCGATCGTCAAGCCGTGGAAGCTCTCTTCGGCGTCAGCCGGCGCAATGCCCACTACCTTTTGGGCCGCTTTGGCGCACAACGGCTCGGCAATGCCCTGGTCATCGAGCGCGACACTCTCGCCCAAGCCCTGGTCAGCTTACAATCTGACGACGAGGTGACGCTGCAATTGCGACGCCATCACAGGGTGCGGGTTGCTCTGCAACAACGCCGGGCCAGCCTGCACCTGGCCCGCATTTCCCTGCCCCAGCCAACCGTGGGCGCCCTTTCCCAACTGCCGCCCTCAATCCAGTTGGCTCCCGGGCACCTCACCATCCAATTTTCTGGCGCCATCGACCTCCTCACCCAACTCACCGAACTCTCCAAAGCCATCGCCGAGGATTTCGACACTTTTGAGCACCTCTTAAATTGATACCCCCTCTAAAAACCAGCCCACAAGATATGCGTAGAATTTGTCCCCTCCTACCATGAGTAGGGTTGCCTTTCCTTGACACAAACCCTACCCATCTCTACAATCGAGCCAGATGGTTCGTCAATATCTCACCACCCGTCAGGTAGCCAGTGAGCTCGGAGTGTCGATCAACACCGTTTACCGCTGGCTCAAAGCCGAGCGACTCCCCGAGCCCATGCGTGATCCTGACAATAATTACCGCCTTTGGGCCGTCGAAGACCTGGGCCGCCTCCGGCTATCCGTACTGCGAGGAGCCTCATGATCCGCCTCGTCGTAGCCAATCAACGCGGTGGCGTCGGAAAAACCACCGCTGCCGTCAATTATGCGTGGTATTTAGCCGCCCGTGGCCGCCGGACTCTGCTCATCGACACCGATAGCCAAGGCTCGATTGGCGTCATGCTGAACCTGAAGCCCAAGCATTACTTCAGCCATTTCCTGGTAAACAAGTTCCACCTGGACGAATGCACGATTCAAGCCGGCGAGAATTTCCACGTCCTCTGCGGGAACAAGGAAACCGTCCAAGCCGAAAGCGCCCTGGCCGGCGCCGTCGTGCGGGAACTCACCCTCAAGGTGCTTCTCGAACCCTACGAAAAGCAGTACGACGCCGTGGTGATCGACGTCTCACCCTCGATCAACCTATTGCAGACCTGTGCCATGGTCTATGCCCGTAACGTGTTGATTCCAGTGAACATGGATCTGCTCAGCCTAAACGGTGCCAATGCCGCTTACGACATGATCCGCCTTTTGAATGACCTCATTCGGGCCAACATCACCGCCGTCGGCCTCATGCCCTGCCAGGTCGACCAACGTCTCTCCGTCACTACTTTGGTCCAGCAAGGCCTCGAAAAAATGTCGGAGATGTTCCACATTCCCATCCTTCCCGCCATCCGAACCGACCAAAGCGTCAACAAGGCCTTCCGGGCCCGTCGCCCCTTGCTCGAATACGACCCCAACTCCAAGGCCGCCCTCGATTATCTCGCCGCCTTTGAAACCATCACCGCTGCCATTGAGGACCCGGCTAAAGGCCATGCGCAAATCCAAGAAGCATCCGCCTGAGCCTTTCGACGTCGGCGATTTTCTCCGTCCGACCGATACCGACCTGCGCAGCGCGCTCACTTCCCTGCTCCACGGTCAAGCCATCGGGCCGGAGCTGTTTCCCGTTCCAGTTCCGGCTGTTAATGTGGAAGCCGGTCTTAGATTAGTTGGGGTGTCTATGGATTCAACGGAGTCTCTGGCACTTCTAAGTGAGTTACACTCCCCTGTTGATCTAGGAGGCAATGTTAATTCAATATCCCCTCTTAATATGGGCGACACGTTTGAGGGCGGGGAGTTACCTAGGGCCGGTCTCAATCTAACGACCCCTTTCATTTCAAGACCACTACCTAACCCGTCTGGGGACACCCTGACTAAAAAACAATCCCCTTCTATTTCAATACCCCCTGTTAGCTATACAGCCCCGGTCAATTATTTACCGGCACTTAATTTCACCCCCGCTCCCATTAAACGGCAGTTTGCCGTCCGCCCGGCGCACCTGATCGAAGATGGACATTCCCGCGCCGAACAGCAGGTCTATGCCCAACTCTGGGAGAATGCTGAAGATTTCGACGATATTTCGCGCATCATTACCCTGGGCTTCGCCTCGATGGGAAAGCTAACCGGCCTCTCCGAGAGCAACGCCCGCATCAACTTGCGTTCCCTGTTGCAAAAACTCGCCATCGACGAGCACACCACCTATAACTGCGCCGCCAGTCAGGGCCGCACGTATCGCCTTTATAATCCCGCCGAAATTCTGCGCCGCCGACACGCGGCCGGCCTCAGCTGGGTAATGCGCCGCACGCTGGCTGTCGTTTTCGTCGATCCCCAAACCAAACTCCCCCTCTTCCCTAAGACCGGTAGCATTGCAACACCCGGTCTTAATCTAAGTACCCCCCTCATTCTCATGCAGGCCGTCCGCGGGCACCTGCGCCAATACGGGCCCGCCGATAACCCCACCGTACACGCGCTGATCGACGCCTGCCAACAGATTCACCCCACGCTCACCCCCGGGCAACTCGCCAACGCCATCCACCAACAGGCCCTCCTCACGCAAGGAATGAGTCCCACCCAGATTATCGATTTTCTCTTGCGTACCGTTCCGCAAAACCTCTAGGCCCCGGTGACCATCGGGACGGCTGGAAGTCATCCCAACCAGGGCAGGGAATTCCCGAGCCCCCTCGTCTGACCCATCGTACAGCTCACACCGCCGCGTTTTTGGTCGAGAAGCCTACCAGAAGCGCAAACATGCCAGAGATAGCCACGCGACAATTTGGAATCTTTACCTATTCCACCGACCAGATGATTCACTTTGCCGCCGGGTTGCCGGGCTTTGAAGAGTGCCGGGACTTCCTCTTGCACGAGGAGGCCGCCATGGGCCCCTTTCTCTTTCTGCAAAGTCTAACCGACCCTAATTTGAGCTTTGTCACCTTGCCCGCCGAACGCCTGGAAGAGAATTACGAACTCACCCTCTCGCGTGACGACCTGGCCCAACTAGGCCTCACCACCCTGCCCGCCCCTGGTGAAGTGCAGTGCCTGGCGATCCTCCAGCTAAAAGCCCAAGGCGCGAGCGCCAACCTCGCCGCGCCCATTGTCATCGTCAATCGCGGCCTTCAACCAGGCCCGCGCCCCGGCATCCAAGCCATCCGGCAGGATCGCCGCTACAGCGCTACCCAACCCGTCATCTGGGGGCCCACGGCGACACAGGGTGAAGCCTAAATGCTCGTCATCCGGCGCAAGCGCGAACAGATGATCCGCATCGGCGATGACATCGAAATCACGGTGCTCGAAATCGAAAACGGTCAAGTGAAGTTGGGGATCAACGCCCCGCGGCAGATCCCGGTCTTCCGCGAAGAGATTGCCGCCACCCGGCAGAGTAATCAAGGCGCAGCCCTTTCCTCGGCCGCCCTTTCGCTAACCGGCCTCAAGACGCTCGAAAACTATGCCGTACCGAATAGTTCCCGCGCCCCCAAAGTTTCAATTTCCGATGCGCCCGCATAAACTCCTCAAGAAGCCTCACCCCGGCCCGATAAGCCGCAGTGAGCCCCAAGGAATGTAGTTAGTATTTCGGCCGATTGGCCGGAAAACGTCCCCTGCCGTCTCCCGTAACCGGAAAGATTCCGGCCGCGGAAAATTGTTCGCGAACTCTAGGAAGGAGTCATTTTTATGGGTGGTTTTTCCATCAACAGTAACATTACCTCGCTGCAAGCGCGCGAGTATCTCCGCACGAATTCGGAATTTCAATCGAAAACGATTTCTCGTGTCACCTCCGGTCTGCGCATCACCTCCAGTGGCGACGACGCGGCGGGTTTAGCCATTGCCAATGGCTTCCGCTCCGATATCAGCGTGCTGACGCAAGGTATCCGTAATGCCAATGACGGATTGAGCCAATTGCAGATCGTCGACGGCGGTTTGAATAACATCTCGAAATTGATCGATCGCGCCCGGACGCTGGCCACGCAATCGGCCACCGGCACCTTCAGCGGTTCGCGCACCGTGCTGAACAGCGAATTCGGCTCGGTCCTGTCGGAAATCGACCGCCAGTCGCAGGCGATCGGCCTGAACGTCGGGGGCTCGCTCGCCAAAAACCTGAGTGTGTTCATCGGTGGCGGCGCCGGTGCCAGCAGCGCCGCCAAGATCACCAATGGTAGCGTCGGCATCGACCTTTCCTCCTCCACGGTCGACACGCGTTCCCTGGGTCTTTCGGGCGTCCAAGCCGCCGGCGTCAG
>JAYVUQ010000123.1:0-9056 GCA_043787785.1 Bryobacteraceae bacterium | reverse complement strand
CCCGCCTCCCGGTTAATCCAACCGCTTATGGAAACGTAAAGCGCTAGCGGTCAAAATCATCCCGCCTAATACCGCCAAAGCCAATATCTGCGGCCATAGTATTTCTAAGCCCACGCCCTTGAGAAAGATTCCCCGTACCACTTCCATGAAGTAACGCATCGGGTTCACGTAAGTGATCCACTGCACCACCTCGGGCATATTCCGAATGGGAAAGCTAAACCCACTCAGCATAAAGGCCGGCTGGAAGAAGAAGAAAGTGGTCATCATCGCCTGTTGTTGAGTATTCGAGATCGTAGAGATAAATAACCCGGCCCCCAACGAACAAGTCAGAAAGCAACCACTCGCCAGCACTAACAACAACGGACTGCCACGCAACGGAACATCGAAGAGCAACATCGCCACACCCGTAATGAAGAGTAACTGCACTAACCCAATCGCCGCAAAAGGCAACGTCTTGCCCAGAATCAACTCCATGGGCCGGATGGGCGTTACCATCAGTTGCTCCATCGTACCGATCTCTTTCTCCCGTACGATCGCCATGGAAGTCAGAGTAAGAGTAACCAGCATGATGATATTCACGATGACGCCGGGAACAAAGTAGTTCCGGCTCTTGAGCTCGGGATTAAACCACACCCGAGGCACCGCCCGCAACGTCGGCAAGGGGGCGCGCAAAGGCCGGTCCACGGCCCGGCCCACTAACTTCTGCTTGGCCAACGTCTCTAAATGAGCCTGCGCAAACTGTCGGATTACCATGGAAGCCTGCGTGGCCACAATATTAGCGGTGTTCGAGTTTGACCCATCGACGAGCACCTGCACAGCCACCTCGCGCCCCCGCGCCAAGTCGGCGGCAAAGCCAGGTAAGATGCGCACCACCGCCATCACCTCGCTATGGTCGAGTGTATCTTGGGTATCGGTTTCGTTCTCTAGCCAACTGACTATCTCGAAGCGCCCCGCGCCGGTAAACTCTTCGCGCAACTCGCGGCTCGCCGCGCTGCGGTCCAAGTCCATCCAGGCAATCCGGGCATGGTCAACATCCAGGCTCACGGCATAGCCAAAGACGAGTAACTGTATCAACGGCGGCACAAAGAGCGTGGCGCGCATGCGCGGCTCGCGCAGCGACTGTTTGAATTCCTTACGGACAATTTCCCAGATCCGTTCCCAGACCATCGCTAAGCCACCTTCTGCCGCATGCGGCGCAGCGCGAGCGCGAAGACCACCAAACCGTAGACGGTCATCGCGAGGATCTCAATCCACAAGATCTCCCAGCCGACGCCCTTCAAGAAGATACCCTTCAAAATAGTCACAAAGTAGCGTGCTGGCACGATGTAAGTAAATGCCTGGATCACGCGCGGCATATTGTTGATCGAGTAAATGAAACCGCTCAGAAGAAAGGCCGGCAAGAAACTGCTCACCATGCTGAGCTGGTAGGCAATCAACTGATTGCGGGTCGCCGCCGATAGCATGATCCCCCAGCATAGGGCGCCAAAACAGAAGATGGCCGAAGTGGCCATTAAGAGCAAGACGCTACCGCGCAAGGGTACCTCGAAGAGAAACACTCCGGTGATGATCGCAATCACCATATCCAGCATGCCGACGGCAAAATAGGCAGCCAGCTTGCCGAGTAACAGTTCCACGGGCCGCAAGGGAGTCGACAGAAGCTGCTCCATCGTACCATTCTCCCATTCCCGCGCGATACAGAGGCTAGTAAGAATGGCGGCGATGATCATCAGGATTACGGCGATGAGGCCCGGCACAATGTAGTTGCGGCTCTTCAAGTCACTGTTAAAGATCACCCGGATTCGCGGGTCAACGCCCTTCACTTCGGGTGCGCCAAACCGGTCTCGGGCGAGCGCCCGCACCTCAGCGCCGTAAAGCGTCACCAGGGCCTGCGCATAACCCAACGCAATATTGGCCGTATTCGCGTCACTACCATCCAACAGTAACTGCACCGTAGCTTCGCGGCCCGCCTTGAGGTCGCCGCCGAAGCCGGGAGAAATCGACACGCCTACCAGTGCCTGGCTGCGGTCAATACTACGGTCTACCTCGGCCGGGTTCTCTGCCATGCTGACAATGCGAAAGTAGTGGCTGCCACGAAAGCGTTCTACTAACTCACGGCTTTCTGAGCTGTGGTCCAAATCGTAGATCACGGTTGGTACCTGATCGACGTCGAGGCTGAGCGCGTAACCAAACAGTAACAACAATAGCAGCGGGGTCGCCAGCGCGAGATACAAACTTCGAGGGTCGCGCAGAATGTGTAGAAACTCCTTGCGCGCCACCGCTTTCGTACGACGCGCGTTCACGCTGCATCCTCCCGTTCAATACAGGCCACAAAGACTTCTTCCATGGACGACTTACTCATACCGGCCTTGAGTTCAGCCGGGGTACCGAGAGCGATCATCTTGCCGTGGTAGAGCAAGGCTACACGATGGCAGTACTCGGCCTCGTCCATATAGTGGGTGGTCACAAACACGGTCTGTCCACCTTCGGAGAGTTGATAGATCAAGTCCCAGAAAGCCCGGCGCGCAATGGGATCGACGCCGCTGGTGGGTTCGTCCAAAAAGACGATTGGGGGCTCATGTAAGATCGCACAGCCAAGGGCCAGGCGTTGTTTCCACCCGCCACTTAGGGTACGGGTCATAGCATTTTCCTGGCCCTTCAGGGCGGCCATTTCCAGAGCGTACTGCTTGCGCGCCAGCCGTTTCTGTTTAGGAACGCCATAGATTCCGCTGAAAAAGTCGATATTCTCTTCCACGGTGAGGTCGTCATAGAGCGAAAACCGTTGGGACATGTAGCCAATGTTTTCCCGGACGCGCTCCGGTTCGGCCGCCACGTCGAATCCAGCCACGGTGGCCTTCCCTTCGCTGGGCGCGAGCAAACCGCACAGGATGCGAATGGTGGTTGACTTGCCTGCCCCATTTGGCCCGAGAAAACCGAAGATCTCGCCCTTACCCACGCGTAAGTTGACGTCGCTGACGGCGACAAAGTCGTCGAAGCGTTTGTAGAGATGTTCCACCAGAACCGAGACTTCACTCATGCCGCAGCCTTACGAATTTCCGCAATCAGAACATCTTCAAGCGAGGGAAGAATGGGTTCAAATTGTAAGTCGCTGAATCCTTGGCCGGCCATCGGTGTGGTAACTTCAATTAGTTGGGCTGCGGGCCGGACAAACAAATGCAGGGCCGCGCCGCTCATCTCGACACTGCTGACCGCCGCCAGTTTCTCGAGCGCGGCTTTGGCTTCACGCAAACGGCTGCCTCGCACGGCATAGCAATGTTCGGGAATGGCCGCTTTCAAGGCGGCGGGGGTGTCGCAACGTACCATGCGCCCCTTATTCATGAGGCCCACGCGGTCACAGCGCTCGGCCTCATCCAGGTATGCCGTGGTCACAACCACGGTTAGTCCGCCGCGCACTAACTCTTGCAGAATTTCCCAAAAGTCCCGTCGTGAAACGGGATCGACGCCGTTGGTTGGCTCGTCGAGGAATAGAATTTCCGGCTTGTGCAATAACGTACACATCAGAGAGAGTTTCTGCTTCATACCGCCCGATAGCTTGGCCGCGGGACGGTGGCGAAATGGCTTCATGCGCGTCATGTCCAAGAGTCGGTCTTTGAGGGCGACTCGCTCCGGGCCCAGTATCCCGAAGAGGTCGGCGTAGAAGTCCATGTTCTCTTCGACGCTAAGATCGCCGTACAAGCCAAAGCGTTGGGCCATGTAACCGATAGCGTCTTTGACGGCATCGACGTTCTCGATGACGCGGTGACCGGCGACGATGGCCTCTCCGGAGTCGGGGTCGACCAGTCCGCACAGCATACGCAGGGTAGTAGTTTTTCCGGCACCGTCGGGGCCGACGAGGCCAAAGACCTCGCCGCGCGCGACGGCAAAGGTTAACTGGTCAACGGCGGTGAGCGTTCCAAAGCGCCGCGTCAGATTATTGGCCACGACGACATTATCACTCATGGCTTTAGATGGATCACACCGTCGACCGGCATATTCAACTTCAGCTCGCGCCCCGGGTTGGCGACTTCCACCTTGATCCGGTAGACCAGTTTCACCCGTTCTTCCGCCGTCTGGATCTGTTTGGGAGTAAACTCGGCTTCACTGGCAATGAAGCTGATTTTGCCTTGGTAACTTTTGCCAGGGTAGGAGTCTGAATGAATGGCTACGGGCATGCCTAGCTTCACTTGGCCCAACTTACTCTGGGGAACATAGCCGCGCAACCAAGGATGGTCGATGTCGCCTAGCGTAACGATGGGGGTGCCGGCGGCCAATACTTCGCCTGGATCGGCGGCCTTCACTAACACGACTCCGTCAATGGGCGCCACAGCAACGGTGTCGTCCAGTTGGGAGTCGATCACGCTGACTCCACTTTTGGCGCGCAAAATGTCGGCGCGCCGGGCTGCGAGATCCTCTTCGCGCCGCAGAATCTCCAGACGTTGCGCCCCAGTCATCTTCAAGGCAGCTTCGGTGCGGGCCACAGCCGCTCGCGCCGCTTCGATATCGGTTTTGCGCGGACCCTCAGTGAGCAAGGCCAAGCGTTGCTCCGCGCTCGCCACCTGCGCGGACAAGGAGGCGAAGCGCGTCTGATTTTGGTCAAACTGGTTCTGGCTGATGTCTTCCTTAGCGATGAGTTGCTTGGCGCGATCCAATTCTTTGCCCGCCTGCGCGCGTAAGCTACGCAAGTCTTCGAGCGCCGACCGGGCTTGGGCTAGCTCCTGAGGGCGCGCACCATCGAGTAACTCCTGTAACTTCGCCTTCGCCTGACGCAGTTCGCTTTCGCGGAGAGACGTTTCACCGGCGGTCATTTCTTTTTGATAGCGAATGCCGGTTTGTAATTGGAGTAACTGGCTCTCGGCCGAAAGCACGGTGGCTGAATCCCGCTCGCGCATGCGCGACATCTGTTCGTGGTCGAGCCGCGCGATGATTTTACCCTGCGCCACGCTGGCGCCCTCGTCCACATTAAGCTCGATGAGTCGGCCGGCGGTTTTGAAAGCAATATCCACTTTCTTGAACTCAATGTTGCCACGGAGCCGCAGAAGGCCGTCGTCGTCCACTTTCATCCGGCTCCAGGCAAAATAGCCGACGGCGGCCAATAAGACGATCATGACTGGGATGATCCGTTTCATCGTTTCTGTTCTCCCATCGTCTGCACTGCTTCTTGGATCGTGCCGGTGGCGGCAGCTAAGTCAATGCGTGCCAAATTGAATTGATAAAGAGCCATCAGATGGTTGTCTCTAGCCCGGGCGAGGCGGGTTTGCGCAGCGGTTAATTCGAGACTATTCGCCACGCCTGCTTCGAAGCGCCTTTGCGCCTGAGCCAGTTCATTTTCAGAAAGTGCCAGACCTTGTTTGGCCGTTGTAATTTGATCGCGGGTTGACTGCAAGTTATTCAAGGATAACCGCACGTCGAATTCGACTTGCTTGGCCAGGTCAGCCGCCCGTAGCCGTTCCTGGCGTTCGAGTACGCCGCTCTCGGCGCGCCGGGCCTCGCGGCGGCCGCCGTCAAAGACTGGAACACGCAGAGTGACGGCAATGGTGCGGGTGGGCAGCATATTGTCGCTGCCGTTGCCGATGACGCCATAGTCGCCACCCGCGCCGAGGGAGGGCCAGCGCTCGGCGCTGATGCTCTTCAGGTTCATGCCGGCCACCATCTCTCGCTTCTGCTGCGCCTTAAGATCTTGCCGGCCCGCGAGAGCTGCTTTGATGACGTCGTCCAGGGCTGGCGCGGGCTCTGTGCCGTCATTGACACGGTCGTTGAGTTCAAGCGTCAAGGCCATGTCGACACCGATCGCCCGCAGTAACTCGAGCGCCGCCCGCTCCCGGATATTCCGGGCCACTAACAGCCGCTGCTCCTCGTTGGCCAACTGCACGCGGGCGCGAGTGACATCAATGCCCGTGCCCATACCGGCGCTCTTTTGGTCGTCGGCCAACTTGACCAATGCCCGGGCAAGATCGACATTGGCCTTCGCCGAATCGACGCCGGCATCGCCCTGCAAGGCGAGCACATAGGCCCGCGCGACTTGCTGTACGGTGAGGTTGATGGCATTCGAAGCCTCCAGCTCCGCGACGCTGATCAGGGTCTTCGCCGCCTTGTAGCGTTGAATGCTGGCGAGGTCCAAAATGCTTTGCGTGGCCGTCGCGCGGTAATCAACTACCGTGAAGGGCCCGGCAAAACTCGGGAAACTCAAGCCCGGAATTTTGGGGAACTGGATGCCGAACGCCTGTAAGTTCCGCGTCTGGTTAGCCGCACTGGCGCTGCCGTCAATATTGGGCAGGAATGCCGCCAGCGCTTGACGCCGGCGCGCGTCGGCTTGCGCGATGCCCTCCCGCACCAGTTGCAGGCGGAGGTTGCCATCTTTTGCCGTCGCCATCGCCACGGCTTTGGGCAAGGTGAGCGGCAACACCTCGGCGGAGAGGCTCATCGCGATCAGAAACACCAGTACTCTCATGCCCGCTCCTCACTGGGTGCCAGGAAACCTGCCTTGGCAAAGGCTTTGATCTGCGTTAGCACTTCTTGCATATTGTTTCCATCACAAACGCCGCCAGAAACCAGGGTGATCTTCCGTGCGCTGCCCATCGCGTGGGACAGCAAGCCAATGCTGAGATACATGCGCCAGAAGACCTCTTTCTGGGTGAGGTGCGGCAAAGCGTTGCGAAATGCCCGATTGAAGCGGGCCGCCACGGGAGCGATTTCTTCGGTAAAGATGCGGTCGACGGTCGGATGGGGGTCGGTGTAGATCCGGCCCATCATTTGGGTCATCGTGACGCCGAACGCGGCTAGTCGGCCCGCCGTCGCCAGGACGGGGGAGTAGAAAGCGTCCAGAAGGGCGTCGAGGGGCACCGGCTGAGCGGCATGAGTTTGCTCCAAGGCGTCCAAAAGGGCGACCCGCTCTTCGTTTATTGGCCGCAGGCGGCGGGCATAGACAGCGCGCACCAGTTCGTCTTTAGTTTGGAAGTGATAATTCACGGCCGCCAGATTCGCTTCGGCCATAGTGGTGATCTGGCGAAGGCTGGTGGCGTCGATGCCGAGGTCGCAGATGAGACGCTCGGCGGCGTCGAGGATCCGCTCCTTGGTACCGGCATTGGATCGAACACTCGTATCAGTCATACGTACGTTTAAATCATACGATTCATCGAAACGAGCTGTCAACCTTTTACTCGGAGTAAGTTGTAAATCCTAGACAGAGGTTCAGTTACGGGTAGTTTGATAATTATGTATCAATAATGATGATGGCTCGGAGCGACTCGAGTAGCCGTCCGGGCGAGTCGGTAGTGCCCTGAGCCATAGTCTTGCCGCCGCCACCGCGGCCGCCGCACTGGGCGATAGCGACTTTGAAAAGTGCCCCGGCATTCAGCCCACTGCCGGCAGATACGGCCAGCAGAATCGCCGCGCCAGCGACCACCAAACAAGCCGCGTCACCGGACCGGGTGAAGCCTTGCGCCTCGGCCTTTACCTCGTCCGAAATTTCGGCGACCTCCCGGAACCAGACTGGCCGGCCACTCTTCTCGGCCTGGGCGAAGGCATCCGCGCCGCGCTGTTCGGCCGCAGCAATCCGCAACTTGGCTAACGACTTCTCCGCGGTGGCCAACCGAGCTTGCGTGTCGCGTGTACTCTCTGGAACTTGATCGATCCCAACGCTATAGGCACGCGCCGTGGCAGACAAGGCGGTAAAGTCCGCCCGTGCGCGATCGAGGGCTCGGCCGCCGCAGAGGAACTCGAGTCGCAGCGATTGCCTTATCTTTTCCGTGCGCCGCAGCAGCACCAGCCCGATCTGGCCCGTGCTGCTGACATGGGTGCCGCCGCAGGCACTGCGGTCGAGCCCTTCGATGGTGACAATGCGCAGTGGGCCTTCGCGCTCCGACGCCTTGCGTAGGCCCAGGGGTGACTCTTCCATGGCCACAGTGACGGGACGATCAGCCCAGATTTCGGCATTCACGGCGCGTTCGATCTCCTCCATCCGAAGCTCCGAAGCATCCAAATCAATCGTGGCCGCCTCATCTCCCAGATGAAAGCTCAGGGTGGCGATGCCGAACCGTTCGGCCAACACGGCGGAGAGCAGATGCTGGCCGGTGTGTTGCTGCATGTGGTCGAAGCGACGGCGCCAATCAACCAGGCCCACCACTTCGGTAGCGGTTAGCGGCGAGGCGAGACGATGGGCGATGCGGTCATCTTCGTCCACCAAGTCGAGGACGGAAATGCCGTTCAACGTTCCGAGGTCATGAGGCTGGCCGCCGGAGGTGGGATAGAAGGCGGTGCGATCCAAATAGAGCGTGGTCGCTAGCTCATCGCGAGCGACCACGTGGGCGGAGAATTCCGCGAGTTTCGAGTTGAAGTAGTAAAGCCGTTCCGTCATTGAGCAGCGAGAGCGATGCGAGCCGTATTGCTCGTGAAGCTCTCAATACCCAAGGATATCGGAACACTATTACCGAAGGGAACCCCAGGTGGCACGATCACGTTGACTTGATAAAGGCCCATAAAGCCGGGCACCAGCCCGGCAAAGAAAGGCTCGGCTGACAGAATGCTGAAGGGCCCTGGGGTGCCGAAGACCACCACTGGATTTGGCTGAACGGTGGCCAGGGGTTCGCTGGGCGAAGCCGCGCCACTGGCCACCGGAGGATTGGTAGCGCCGAGGCCGATGGCGTAGATGACCAGTACATCCCCGGGCTTGGCCGGTGCGCCGCCGGGGACGCCAAGACTGGTGGGCAGGGGATAGCCGCCCTTCGATGCATTGACAATAATGCCGTAGTCGCCGGGGAAACTGCTGAAGGTCATGATGCGGGGCACGCGACGCTCGATGGTGACGCTGACGGAGTTGCCACGCTGTCCGGCGCGGTCGACGCGAATGACGGCTTCACCGACGGGCGTCTCGTAAGGAATGAGGAAGTTTACCTGATCGTAAGAGACATAGTAGAGAGGCGCGGCGACGTCGTTGACGAAGACCTGCACACCACTGATCGTTCGCGGATAGGGGGTGGCTTCAGCGCCGGCGGGCGCGGTGCCGAGGGGCACGAATTGCTCGCCAAACACGGCCGTGGCTCCACCTTGGGCCAAAGTCTCAC
>JAYVUQ010000122.1:0-2740 GCA_043787785.1 Bryobacteraceae bacterium | reverse complement strand
TCGTAGAGCGACCCATGGAAGCTATTGGAGCCGCTCTTGGTGACCAGCGATACTTGTCCACCAGCGGAACGACCCTGATCGGCGCCTTGGCCCGCGATCGTGACGCGGAACTCCTGCACCGAATCGAGCGGTACCGGCAAGGCGGCATTCAAGCCGGCCGAAGTGGTCGCCGTCATACCGGCGCTCTGGTTATCGTTCACGTCGACGCCGTCCAGCGTCACGTTATTCTGATCGCGTTTCGCGCCAAGCACTTCGCCCGTGGCAGTAGCGCCGGGCTGCAGGCTCAGCAACTCTACGACATTCCGAGTTTGCAGGGGCAATTGCCGTACTTGCACTTCGGTAAAGGCGTTGCCGAGGGTGGCGTTCGTCGTGTTTACCGCCGCCGCCTCCTCACTCACATTGATGGTTTCGCTCACTTGACCCACTTCGAGAGCCAGGTGGAGCGTGGATGGGACATCGATCTGGAGTCGCACCTGCTGGGTAAGGGTCCGGAAGCCGGGCTTCTGAGCCTCCAGCTTGTAGAGGCCGGGCGGAACCCGAACGAAAGAATAGGTCCCCGTTGGCGAAGAGACGATTTTGCGCGCAGCGGCAGTATCGAGGTTCATGATCGTCACGACGACTTCAGGGATTGCGGCACCCTGGCCATCGGTAACGGTGCCCTGTAAGGAGCTGGACTGGCAAAAGGACGGCAGCGTCGCAAGAAGCGCAACAAGCGCCTGACGGGCGCGAGAGAGAGTTTTCACAGCAGGATCTCCAGTAGTGGTTTTTGTAACGCGCAGGCAATGGCACGTTGCGAAATCAGCTGCGAGTATCCGTCGTGGGATGGTTCGTCAAGGAAAGCGCGGGCAGAAGCGCTGACGAGACAGGCCGGACTGGGACCCACTCGTATAGCCCGAGCATAGGGTTTTCCGCCGCACCTGTCAAACGGAAGACATGATGGATTGCATCCGGTATTTCGATTGGTCTTGGTGTGGCGAATCGCGCTACACTCGCCTTTTCAGCCCGCCGTGTCCGCGGGTCACCCCCTACCGAGGAGTTGCGGACTTGACGGATATGATCTGGCCGGTCGCCATCTTTATGGCGATTTCATTGTCTATTGGCCTCTACACGTACACGAAAATCCGGGGTTCGAGCGAGCAGTACACGGTGGCCGGCAAGTCCATGCCGTTCATCGTGATCGGCACGGCATTGGCCGCGCAAGCGATCGATGGCAATGCCACGTTGGGCAATGCGTCGCTTACCTATTCCACCGGTTTCTGGGCCGGGGCGGTGATTCCGCTGGGCTTGGCGCTCAGCTTGTTTATTGTGGGCCGGTTTCTGGCGGGTCCTTTGAACGCGATGAATCTGATGACGTTGCCCGAGTTTTTCTACCGGCGTTACGGCAAGTCCGCGGAGGCGTTGGCCAGCTTGCTGACGATTGTTTGTTTCATCGTACTGGTGGCGGGCAACTTGTCGGCGGTGGGCTGGATCTTATCGGTGGTGACCGGTTGGAGCTACTTAACTTGTCTGGTAATCGGCACGTCGCTGATCTTTTTGTACACCATCGCCGGCGGCTTGCACGCGGCCATCTGGACCGATTTTTTCCAAATCCACGTGGCGATTGTCGGCTTTCTGGCGGCGACGGCTTTTGTGCTGATCACGCGGGGATGGCATTCGATCGCGGCGGCGCTTCCGTCGGCCACTGTAAACTTGACACAAATGTCCACGGTGGCGGGAGGTGGCTTGGCAAACTGGGCGAACCTGATTTCGCTGGCCTTTGGCAACGCGATGGCGCTGGACTTTATGGAACGCGTCTTCTCGGCCAAAAGCCCGCAGGCGGCGCGGAGCGGCTGCTATTACGCGGGGGTGTGGACGCTGATTATCGGCCTGTGCTCCTCGCTGCTGGGGCTGGCGGCGATTGTCAGCGTCGGCAAAGTGGATGACCCGCGGATGGTGCTGCCGGCCTTCGCTAATGCCTTTCTGCCTTATTGGATCGCCGTGCTGGTGTTCATCGGCATCCTGGGCGCCTCGATGTCGACGGCCAATGGCGCAATGCTGGTGATCGCTGTCGTGATGGCGCGCAACGTCTGGCAGCGATGGAGCGAGCGGGAGATTTCGGACGCCAAGATGCTCTTTCTCTCACGTGCGCTGGCCTTGCCCACGGCCATCGCCGCCGGCGTGATCGCTTACGTCCGGCCTGAGCCGGGGCTACTCTTAGTGGTGGCTTTCGATATCGTCTTTGCCGGTTGCGTGATACCGCTTTTTCTGGGCGTATACTGGCCTCGCGCCACGCAGAACGGGGCGATCGCGAGCATTGTGGTGGGAACCATGGCGCGGGCAATCTGTTACTTTGTGGTGCCGGCGGAATTGGCTGGGCTCGATACACTGTTGCCACCGGTGCTGAGCGCGATCGCTTTCGTCAGCGTAAGCCTCGCCGGGGCTGTGCAGAAAGAACTTACATGCGACACACCTTAGCCAACCGCATGAGCGGTGGAGCACATCAATCTGACTATGTTTGGTTACAAGCCATGGCCCGCTCCCTGCGGTCGCGGCTCGGTTTGCTTAGTGATATCCCCTCCCTGACGGTCGGGGTTCGTTTTCCGCCAGCTACGAACCCCGACCGTAAGGAAGGGGATCCGGCGTCGAGTTTCTTTCCCATTCATGCGGCAGGACGTTGGATGGCTCTCACGATGATGCTCTGCCTTAGCATTTCGGCCCAAGATCCAGCGCAGAAGAAGCGCACGCCCCGCCCGCCGCTGCC
>JAYVUQ010000121.1:0-3720 GCA_043787785.1 Bryobacteraceae bacterium | reverse complement strand
ATGAATGTCGTGGACCTGGTTACTATCGAAAAGATCTTCAGCGTTGCGCGATTGGGCATTTAGCAGCAGCGGCAAGCCAAACAAGGCGCGGCGAGAGAGAGCGGAGGTTCTATTCACGAGATACAGAGCTCATCGGACACGCGGGAGAGACCCAATAGGGAGGGATTTCCTTAGTATGCAGGTCAGTGAGCCTACGAAGTATGCTGGAGGGTGGTGAAGCTGTTTGTTCTTATTTGGATGTTCTGGTTACCGGGAATGATCTGGGGGCAACCGACGCACTCGGCTCGGGTGGACGTATCTCCTCGACTGCGGGAGTGGCAGACGGAAATTGAGAGACGGGGCGGGGGCAAGCTTTGGCCGGTAAGGGTGTTTGTGGATATGCAGGGCGGCGTGCCGGCTTACGTGCTGCCCGACGACACGCCGCAGCGCCTGGTGCTGGCCCGGTACTTTGGCGATGCGAACTTCCGGGCGCAGTTTGTGAGGACGCACGCCGTGTCCATCAATTATGAGGGTCCGGAGGGCAAATCCTCTTTCATCGTCCTCAATATGGACCGGCTGAAGGAGATGGGCAGCGACGAGGAAATCCTGCTGTCGCACGAGTTTGGCCACGCCTGGTTACACGCGCAGGGCCTGCGTGCGCCCACGGTAACGCCGGGGCAAGGCACTTGCCAGGCGATCCACGTGGGAGATATCGTCCAGCACATGCTGATCCGGGAGGAGCAAAGTCGGCGCGGCTTCGTTTTTCGGCCGGGCTGGACGCATGACCTGGAGGCAGCTGCCGAACGGCTGAAGAACCGGGCACTGGAAACCCAGCCGTCCGCCGACCCTTGCCTGAGGCTGGAGCGGCTAGCGCTGCTGGTGGACGTGGAGGCCGGACTCACCGATGGCCAATGGGAGGGACGGTCAGCGTTTGTAACGCGCTTGGCCGCAGGCGACCCCCGGCTGGGAGACCTAGCCCATCGGCTCGCCCGAATCCTGCGCGGCTATGACTTAGCCGAATCTACGGAGTACTACCTGGCGCTTAGTACTGTTTTGAGCGCAACGCACTTGTTATTTCAACCACCTAACGGTACCCCATAAAGGGGGAATGTGGTAATCTGAAGCCGTCCAACTACCCTTGCAGGCGGGTGACCGCTTTTGATAAGTTGTGGCATTTTCCACCATTCCCATGAACTTTCGCTCGCTGTTTAGCTTTTTTTCGTCCGACCTCGCCATCGATCTTGGCACGGCCAATACCCTCGTCTACGCGGCGGGGAAAGGCATCGTCGTCAATGAGCCCTCGATTGTGGCTATCAATAAGAACACGGGAGAAGTGGAAGCCGTAGGTAAGGAGGCGAAGGAGATGTTGGGCCGAACGCCGGGCAACATCGTCGCCATCCGCCCGATGAAGGACGGCGTGATCGCCGACTTCAAAGTGACCGAGCGGATGCTGAACTACTTCATTCAGAAGGCCCATGGCCGCAAGATGTTGGTGCATCCGCGGATTGTGATTGGCGTGCCCAGCGAAATTACGCAGGTGGAAAAACGGGCGGTGATCGACTCGGCGTATCGCGCCAAGGCGAGCGAGGTCCACTTGGTGGAACAGGCCATGGTGGCGGCAATCGGTGCCGGGTTACCGATCACCGAGCCTTCGGGCAACATGGTGGTGGATATCGGCGGCGGTACGACGGACGTCGCGGTGATCTCGCTGTCGGGCATTGTTTATTCGCGTTCGGTGCGGGTGGCCGGCAACGAGATGGACGATGCGATCACGCAGTATTTGAAGCGGAAATACAACCTACTGATCGGTGAGCGGACGGCGGAACAGATTAAATGCCAGATTGGGTCTGCGTATCCGCTGGATAAGCCGCTGACGATGGAGATCAAGGGCCGCAGCTTGATTGAGGGCATTCCGCGCACGGTGTCGATCAATGACGAAGAGATCCGGGAAGCATTGGCCGAGTGCGTGTCGACGATTATGAATGCGGTGCGGGTGGCGCTTGAAAAGACGCCGCCGGAACTTTCGGCCGATATCAGCGACAAGGGCATCGTGTTGACGGGTGGCGGCGGCATGTTGAAAAACCTGGACCGGCGCATTCGGGAAGAGACCGGGCTGCCGGTGTCGATCGCCGAGGATCCACTGGCATCGGTGGTGCTCGGTACGGGCCGGATGTTAACTGATTTCAAACTTCTGCGCCGTATCGCGATCGATCACATTTAACTGGCACATTTAATGGGCACATTTAGCGGGCACATCTAACGGGCCGGGCGGCCTAGAATAAGAAGCGGGCCCCTCCCCCATCACCCTATGGAAGCGTTCTTCAATCGCTACCGGCACCTATCCCTCCTGGTAGTGGTAGTCTTCGCGCAGCTGATCCTGCTGGCATGGCAGATCAAGACCAACCAGGAGGCCCGTGGCGTGCGCGTGTGGGCGGTGACGGCGGTGACGCCACTAGCCCGTTTTGTCGAGGAAATCCGGTATAAGACGGCGCATTTCTTCTCAGACTATGTGGTGCTGTCGGGCGTGCAACAGCAGAACCTGCGAATGCGGCGCGAACTGGACCGGCTGAAGCTGGAGAACCAAAGCTTACGCAACGATGTGCAAATGGCCGACCGGGTGCGGGCCTTGGCATCGTTCGCCAAGGAATCGACGTTTAAGTACCTGGGGGCGCGGATCACCAACAACGCGCCGGGAACCAATTCCAAGATCGTCTATATTGACCGCGGCTCCACCACCGGAGTGCTGCGCGGCATGTGCGTGATGACGCCGGACGGCATTGTCGGCAAAGTAGTGTCGTCCTACCCGACGGCGGCGCAGGTGATGCTGATTAATGATCCGACGTTTTCGGGCGCGGTGATTTCGCAAAAGAACCGGACGCGCGGCGTGGTGAAGGGGCAAGGCCATGTGAAGATGCTGTTGGACTATGTGCAGAACGAAGAGAAATTGGAAGTGGGTGAGTTGATCTTCACATCGGGCGAGGATCGCATCTTTCCCAAGGGTTTGGCCGTGGGCAAGGTGGCCAGTGTGAAGGATGGGCCGCAGTTCAAGGAAGTGGTTGTCGTACCGTCCGGATTTCGCGAGGGGCTCGAAGAGGTGCTGGTGCTGATTGAAGGCGGCCATCAGCCGTTGCCCACCGCCACCACCCCGACGGTGAGCCAGGTGAACTTGCTACCGGAACCAAAAGGCGAAGATATGGCGGGCAATAAGTTTGAAGTGACGCCGGACAAGATAAAAACCGAAGCCGACCGGGTGCGCGAGCGCTACAAACAGATCGAGCAATGGAATGGCGGGCAGTTGGGCACGAGTGGGCGAATCCCGAATTATAACGTGATTCCAGCGACGCCGACGAAACCAGCAGAGACGGCCCCGGCCCCAGCAGTGTCCTCGCCAGCGCCCACCACGGGGCCCCCGAAACCCTAATGGACTTCGCCGAAAGATACGACCAAAGCCGCCGCAACCGCATTTCCCGCTTCAAGCCGATTGTGCTGGTGCTGGCGCCGCTGTTGGCGATCCTATTCCAACTCTATGTGCCGCGCTTTGCGACGTTCTTTGGCATGTTAAACCTGCCCTTGCTGGTGGTGGTGTATTTTTCGCTGATGCGGCGGATGCCTGTGCTGGGGATCTTGTTTGGGGCTTCAGTGGGCTTGGTGCAGGACTCGCTTTCGAGCCAGCCGCTGGGCGTGCTGGGCATTGTGCAAACGCTGGTGGGTTATTTCGCCGCCTCCATGAGCCTGCGCGTC
>JAYVUQ010000120.1:0-3168 GCA_043787785.1 Bryobacteraceae bacterium | reverse complement strand
GCAGTCGAGCACATCGAGCAGACTGGCCGTCTGCCTTCGCACATCTTCGTCGATACCGCCACCATCGCCGTGGCCGATTTCGCGGCGATGTTGGCTTTTGACGATGGCGCGGCCGAGGTGCCCCTGCGTCAAGGCAAGTTGGCCTTTGAGCGCCACATCGCCACGGACGGCAAGAAGACCTTCGACTGGGTGATTCACCCCGCGGGCTTCGATGGGTCAGCGTTGCTGGAACTCGGGCGCCTGCAAGCCTGGACGTTGAAGCCAGCCCGGGTGAAAGCTTCCGTTAGCCATTAGCGAGCGCCACGCCTTCACCCTCAACCAGCACCGTGTAGCGGTTGGTGGGAACGGCGTGAAAGCGCTCGATACGCGTCGATGGCAAAGGCCAGCGGACTTCCACCCAGTCGCACTGCGCGCTTTGCCCCAGGCCCAGAATCTCGCGCGAATCGTGGCTCGACAGGTAGCTGCCACCTGACGTTTTCAGGCGTTCCCGGCGGCGGCCCAACGCGCCCCAGGCCAAGCGCGCGCCAATGCCCTCGCGGTTGGCCGTAACGCCGCGCAGCTTGATTCCCACCCAGTGGTTGCCCGCCTGGGAGTTGTTTTTGATGAACAAGGGCGCGCCGCCATTCACCCCCACCAGAAAATCGAGACGCCCGTCGTTGTTATAGTCTTCGGCGGCCAGTCCCCGCGCGGCGATGGCCTTTTGGAACACTGGCCCAGCGCTGGCGCTTCGATCACGAAGCACGCCGGCCGTCGATTCAAAAAACAGCATCGATTCGGCCCAGGTGACTCGCGGATTCCGTTGCGAGACTAAGTCATCGGGGTGTCCATTAGCCAGGATCAGATCGACTTCCCCATCGTTGTCGGCATCGAAGAACTTACAGCCCGAGCCACTGCGGTCATAGGTGGCGCGACCGATTTCGCCCGCGAATGAGAGGTCGTCAAAGACCCCGTGCCGCGTGTTGCGGTAGAGGGAGTAGCGTTCTTTGTCGATATTCGCCACCAGCAGATCCTGCCAGCCATCGCCATTGATGTCGGCGGAGTCGACGCCCATGCCCGAGCGCGGCCAACCGGCTTCGCTCAGCGCCACCATGGCTCCCATGGCCTGATCCACAAAGCCTTCCCCACGGTGGACGAAGAGGAAATTCTCCACCGTATCGTTGGCGACAAAATCGCAATAATGTTGTTGCCGCTGCTGTCATCAATGATCGCGGCGATGGCTGTGGTGGGTGAGCCGAGGGCTTGGGATAGATCGCCACCCCTGACGGTGGCGCGCCCGGTTGCCTGTTGGGTGTCGGGCGCGCGTCGTCCGCCGGCGAACAACAGTAACCGGGATAGGGGAGAAACCCGCATGATTGAGGCTAACCCCAATTCGGGCGAGAGTCGTCTGGAATTCTTCAGTAAGTTGTCAAGAAGTTTGTCAATACCCAGCCGATTTGTAGTCGGCCACGATAGCCTCCACCGTGGCGCGATGCTCGGGCCGCACGTTTTCCAGCGGAGGCCGCACCGGGCCACCGGTGATACCGCCACCGGTTAAGTCCATCGCGTATTTCATCACCGAGACTTCGTAGCCTTTGACATGCTCGCGCACGGCGTAGATGGGGTGGACGAAGCGATTCATCAAGGGTGTAATCTTCGCAAAATCAGCCGGTTGGCCCGATGTCAATCCCCCTAACTCCGCCAATTCGAGTGCCAGCTTCGGAGACGTGTTCGAAATGCTGGAGGTGAAGGCTTGTACGCCGCAAGCCAGATAAGTGGGCAGGCAATCGTCGCCCAGGCCCCCCACCCAGGCCAGGCGGTCGCCCAATTTAGCCATGATGCGCTGGTAGGTGCGGGCGTTGCCTTGGCCGTCCTTCCAAATCTCGAGCGTCGGCACTTTGTCGGCCAGGCGCGCCACCATGTCGGGTGAAAAGACGGCCCAGTCGCGCGAATAGATGCTCAGCGGTAGCCCAGTGGCGCGGCCGATCTCGGCGTAGTAATCTAACAAGCCATTTACCGGCGCATTGATATAAGCCGGCGGCAGCACCAGCAACGCGTCCGCGCCAGCCTTTTCCATGCCCCGCGCCATGGCACAAGCGATCGACGCATTCAAACCCACGCCGCCCACCACGGGCATCTTCGTGGCCGCCTTGGCGACGCGAACCACCTCAATCGCCTCTTCCACCGAGAGGGAATAAAGCTCGCCGGTGCCGCCCGCAGCCACCATTGCGCAGAAGGGATGCTCGCTCATCAGGGCGACATTTTTCTCAAGGGCGGCGTAGTCGACCGACAGGTCGTTCGCCCGAAACGGCGTGATGGGGAAACCAAATACGCCACGGAGTTGATCACGGAGTTTAGCCATACAGTAACCATTACTGTATCGCGCATGCGACCATATGAGGGACGTATGCCCGGTCCATTAACCAATCCGCAACGCAAGTTCCTCCGGGGGCTCGCCCACAACCTGCCGCCCACCATGCAGTTAGGCAAGCACGGCCTGACGCCCAATTTCTTCCAAAGCTTCGAGCTGGCGCTAACGAATCACGAGCTGCTCAAACTCCGTTTTGCCAATCTTCAGGACGAGCGTAAGGAACTCTCGGCCCAGATCTGCGCCCGCACCGGAGCCATTCAGGTCTCGATGGTCGGCCACACGGCAATCTATTACCGCCCGAGCCCCGATGATGAAAAGCGTAAGCTGGTGTTGCCGCGCGCTAAACCATCCGAGCCCGACGGCAGACCCGATGGAATCTAGAGTAAGCCGTTAAGGCTTGCGCGACCAAGGCGGAACTACGCCGTTCATCCGCGCATAGGCAATCGATTGCCCCATGTGCTCGCTGACGTGGGCCAGAATCCGCAGATAGACGTTCTCCACCTTCGAATCCACCGACCCCAGAAACTTCACGGGCCGCTGCATTTCTTTCGACGACGTCGCCTCATACCGCATCTTCACTTCCGCCAACGAGCGCTTCAACCGGTCGAGGATCTCCGCCTTTGACTTGGCCTTACCGGCCATTTCCGCGGGCGTCTTATGCCCAACCTGGGCCAGTAGGAAGAAACTGCCTTCGTACACGTGGGTGAACACTTCGGCGACCGACATCACGCCCGGTGCCGGTCGCCAGGAGTATTTTTCTTCGGGCATCGCCTCGGCCAATTGCAACACCTGCCGGCCTGTGTGCTCCAGTTCGCCCAGGT
>JAYVUQ010000119.1:0-1800 GCA_043787785.1 Bryobacteraceae bacterium | reverse complement strand
CAGTCGGTGTGATGCCGCAAGGTACTTATTTGATCCGGCATGCCGAGCAAGGCGAATGCCACATATTTTTGGTTCCGATTGCCGGCAATGCCGACGGCGTAACTTATGAGGCTGTTTTTAGCTAATCCCCAAAACGGGTCACTAAACTTTCATCGCAAGCAGAAGAAATCTTGTAAGCTACCTGTTACCAATCCCTTACAGCCAAAAATAATCCCCAAAATCCACCCGTTTAAGCCCGAAAATTAGGAAGCACCCTCCCAATAATAGTATTGAGGAGAAAAAGAGTGCCCCCAATATCAAAACCCGTCAAGGAAATCCCCCACCGCATCCGCCTGCTCGAACTCGCCCAACGCAACCCACTCTACCTATCCCAGGACAACCAAACCTACATCGATTGCCCAACCGCAATCCCGGTTTACTCAGAAGATTTCTTCACCTGGTTCCTATGCCTCGCCGAAAAACGCCTCGGCACCATCCCCAGCCCCTCAGAAATCGCCCGTGTAGCCCGAACTCTAGACACCCAGGCCCGCGCCGCGAAAACCAAAGAAGCCGTCCACATCCGCATCGCCAAGTTAGGCACAAAATCCTACCAACTCGACCTCGGCACAGACGACCATCAAGTGGTAAACATCACCGGCCAGAGCTGGCAGGTGTCCCAACACTTCGACACCCACTTTGAGCGCATCGAAGACCACAACCCCATCACCCCACCGGCACCCACAGCAAACACTCTTGAAACCTGCATGGAAACCCTATTCCATCTACCAACACCCACGGCCGGCAAACTAGCCATCTGGCTGGCCGAAGCCATGCTGCCAGATCGCAAACCACCCATTTTGGTATTGAACTAAACCGCTAGGGCGGTAAAACAGCCCTAGATCCGAATCCTCCGTAAATATCCAAATAGTAAGGTGGCGTGCGAGCAATCCCGCGGTCAAACTGGGACACGGCCTAAAATAATGGGCCAATCCAAACCAAGGAGTCCAGAATGACTGCCACTCGAATGACACCGCTTCGCCAGCGAATGATTGACGACATGCAGGCGCGAAATCTCTCGGGTTTTTCACCGGTCCCCGGATGAACTAGAACCAAACGACATCAAGAAGTTTCAAATGTATCTATTGCACGAACGCAAGCTGTCGGTGCCAAGCGTCAATCAGTACATCTCAGCGGTAAAGTTTCTCTACAACACAACACTGGAAAGGAATTGGGCCCATCAGAAGTTCCCGCGCGTAAAGCCGCCTGAAACGCTTCCAGTCGTGCTCAGTCAAAACGAAGCCGTGCGTTTCTTTCAGCACGTACCAACCATGAAATATCGCACTGCGTTGATGATCTGTTACGGTGCCGGACTCCGTGTCTCAGACGTAGTCAAACTCACGCCAGACGACATTGACGCCGAACGCATGACCATCCTCATCCGGCAAGGCAAGGGCAACAAAGACCGCTACGCCCTGCTCTCACCACGGGTGCTGGAAATCATCCGCGACTGGCAGCAAAAGCTTCCGGCCACTGTACCTTGGCTATTCCCATCATTTTTTGGAAGTGGCAAGCATGTCATTATCGGGGCACTCCAACAAGCCTGCAGAGATGCCCGATACGAATCGGGTATCCCAAAAACGATTACCGTTCATACGTTACGCCACAGCTTCGCCACTCATCTGCTGGAAAGCGGCCACGACATCCGCGTAATCCAAACCTTGCTCGGCCACAAGCGAATTGACACCACGGCACACTATACCCTGGGTGTCCAACGCGACCATGCGCAAAACTAAGGGGCCTCTGGATCAGCTTGAGTTCCCC
>JAYVUQ010000118.1:0-2745 GCA_043787785.1 Bryobacteraceae bacterium | reverse complement strand
CCACATTGGCCCATTTTTTGTCAAATCCTTCCTTGATTGGATTACCTCAGATCATCCAATCCTGTACCCCCTCGTCCTCTGGTAGAATTTGTCCAAGTGATACGCAATCTCGTCTGTCTGCTGATCGTTCTCTCGCTTGCGAGCCCCTTACTCGCGCAGAAAAAGAAGAAAGCTAAGAAGGAGCAGCCCGAAATCACGCAAACTCTCGAGGCGCTCCCCGAGCCGCCCACCGCCATCGCCGCCGAAACATCCCGTCTCAGCTTTGCTGTTTCGCCGCTATCCAGCAAAGGCCTGCTCTCCCAGCAAACCCGCGATGCTTTGAAGGCCGTTCGCGGCGCGGCCCACGGTGGCGTCATCGTCAAATTGCGCGCCTTCGTCGCCGGCACCGGTGACCTCCGCCGCATCCCCAGCATCGTCAGCGAAATGCTCACCGAAGCCCACCAACCGCTGCCCGCGCTGAGCACCGTCTTTGTCGGCGCTTTGCCACTCGAAGGCGCGCAGGTGCAGTTTGAAGCCACCTACCTGGATAAAAAGACGGTCAATCCCGCGGGCTTGGCCTTCATCTCCGGCCAACTCGTCCGCGCCACGGTCGACCAGCCCCGGCCACTCGTGGAGGTCTTCGGCGAGTCGCTCTCGAACCTGCAAACCGCCGCCAAATCGGCCGCCGCCGACATGCTCCGCGTCACCTGCTATGTCAGCCACTTGGAGGGCGTGCCCGACCTCGAATCCCGCCTCAACGGCACCTTCCCCAAAGCCGTCCACACCCTCGTCCAACTCCAACGCGTTACCGGACCCAGCCTTACCGAATGCGAAGGCACCGGTCGTCTCGTCACGCCGCCTGCCACCCCAGTCGAGTTCCTCAACCCGCCCAACCTCACCCCGTCCCCGGCCTACACTCAGGTCGTCAAAGTCAACGCTCCCAAAGTCGTCTTCACCACCACCCAGCAATCCTTCGGTCTCGATCAGCCAGCCATGCGCCTGATGATGGATCGCCTCAAGAAGATGCTCGATTCCACCAACGCCACCTTCGACCAAATTGCCGTTGCCCATATCTACTCGCTCACTGGCCCCGCCACCGAAGGCTTCCGCGCTGTTCGTGCCAGCTATTACAATGCCAAAACGCCCCCCGCCAGCACCCTCCTCGTCTTTGAAGGCCTTCCCTCCAACGACGCCACCCTCGGCGTCGACCTAGTCGCCATCCCCAAGTCCGACTAATTTAAGACCGCCCTCACCACCTCCCCATGCACATCTGTCAACCGGAAATGCCGTCCCTGATACTTAAATGTCAGCTGCTTATGGTCCACCCCCAACAAATGCAGAATCGTCGCATGCAGATCGTGAACGTGCACCGGATCGGCCGTAATGTTGTATGAGAAATCGTCGGTAGCCCCGTGCGTGATCCCCGGCTTGGTCCCCCCGCCCGCCATCCACATGGTGAAACAACGCGGATGATGATCCCGGCCATAGTTATCGGCCGTCAATTTGCCCTGGCAATAAACCGTCCGCCCGAATTCCCCGCCCCACACCACTAACGTATCGTCCAGCAACCCGCGCTGCTGTAAGTCCTCCAGTAACCCCGCCGAAGGCTGGTCCACATCGCGGCATTGATTTGGCAATTGCTTCGGAAGCGTATTGTGCTGGTCCCAGCCGCGATGAAACAATTGAATAAACCGCACGCCCCTCTCAGCCAACCGCCGGGCCAACAGGCAATTGTAAGCAAACGTCCCCGGCTTACTCACTTCCGGGCCATACAAATCTAGCGTCGCCTGCGATTCCTTCTTCATATCCACTAAGTCCGGAACTGACGATTGCATCCGGTAGGCCATCTCATATTGCGCAATCCGCGTCCCGATCTCCGGGTCGCCATATTCTTCCAGCTTCATCTCGTTCAGCTTGGCTAAGTCGTCCACAAATCGGCGTCGTCCCGCCCGGTCTAATCCATCCGGATCCTGAATGTGTAACACGGGGTCGCCAATCGACCGGAATTTCACACCCTGATAGCGCGTCGGTAAGAATCCAGAGCCCCACAGGCGGTCATACAACGGCTGGTCCGCCAGATTGCCCGTCCCCTGCGACACCATCACCACAAACGCCGGCAGGTCCTTGTTGTCACTGCCCAGTCCATAAGCCAGCCAAGACCCAATCGACGGCCGCCCCGCTAACTGAAAGCCGGTCTGAAAGAACGTGATCGCCGGGTCATGATTAATCGCCTCCGTGTGCATGCTCTTAATGAAAGTAAGTTGGTCGGCTTTCTTCGCCAAATGAGGCAACAAGTTACTCATCCAAGCCCCGCTCTGCCCATACTGCTTAAAATCGTAAATCGTCGGCGCAATCGGAAAGCTCGCCTGCGTCGCCGTCATCCCCGTTAAGCGCTGACCTTGCCGCACCGAATCCGGCAGTTCCTGCCCCTGCAATTGCGCCAGCTTCGGCTTCCAATCGAATAAGTCATGCTGCGAAGGCGCGCCGCTCTGGAACAGGTAAATCACCCGCTTAGCTTTCGGCGTAAAGTTGGGGAAAGTTCCCTCTGCGCCCATCAAGCTCCCTAGCGCGGCGATGCCGAGCCCCGACGCACTCCGCCCAAAGAAATGTCTGCGCGTAAGGTCGTTCATTCTTTCGTCACCGTTTCGTCCAAATTCAAAATCATACTGGCCAACATCGTCCAAGCCGCCAATTCCGGCTTCTTCAAATCTTCCGCGGGCTTCGACTCGCCATAGGCCAGTAACTTGGCCGCCGCCGAAGGATCCG
>JAYVUQ010000117.1:0-11268 GCA_043787785.1 Bryobacteraceae bacterium | reverse complement strand
GCCTGGGCGAGGGCGGCGGTGAGGAAGAGGAGGAGGGGTCGGTTTAATTTCATGAGTTACTCCTGGGCAGCCTTGTAGTTACCGGCTTTTTCGAGGTGTTTGCGGGCTTCTTCGGAGCGGCCTAGCGCCTTGGCGATCAGGCCGGCGTGGTAGTGAAACGAGGGCTCCGGGGTGCCGAGGCGCAGGGCTTTGGTGGAGGCGGCCCAGGCTTCGGGGAGTTGTTTGTTTTTGTAGAGCACCCAGGCGAGGGCGTCGTAGGTGTAGATGTCCTGGCGGACCTTGAGTTCGGCTTGGGCGAGTTCCAAAGCGCGGTCCAGCTTGCGGTTGTGGTCGGCGTAGATGGTGGCCAGGGTGCGATTAGCGGCTTGGTTATTGGCGCGTTCCAGGCGATCGATGGTGTCGATCATTTTCGCTTGGGCCTGGGCATCTTCCTTTTGTCCGGCGGCGAAATAAGCGTCCTCGAGGGCGGCGACGTATTCCACCATCGGAACGGCGGCTTGGGCCAGCTTCAATTCCTGGATGGCGGCCGGGTATTTGCCTTGCGCGGCGTGGATGCGACCGAGGCCGTAATAGGCGGGGTGATATTGGGGAAAGACCTTGAGGGCGGCGTTGAAGGCGAGCTCGGCAGTGGCGGTTTGGCCCGTCTTGAAGTAGATATTGCCGAGGTCCACTAGGCACCAGGCGACGTTTTCAGGTGAGCGACTGCCGGAGGCAATGGCCTTCTTCATCACGTCGATGGCGCCGGCGACATCGCCGTTCAGGAAGCGGTAGTAAGAGGCGCGGTTGTAACTGGCGAGGTCCGGCCGCAGGGACATCATTTTCTGGTAAGCGTCGGCGGCAGGTTCGTATTGGCCAAGTTCGATGAGGGCGTCGCCCAGGGTGCCCCAGTTCCAGGGGTCGTCGGGAGCAATCTTGATGAGGGTGCGCGAGACGTTGGCGACGACGGTGAAGTTATGACGTTCCAGCTCAATCTGGCTGCGCAGGCGCAGGGCTTCGTAATTGCCGCCGTCGGCGTGGATGACGGCATCGACAAGGCCGGCGGCGCGAGTGAGGTAATCCGGGTTGGCGGTTTCGCGCATTTTTTGGATGTAAGCGGTGGCGAGTAAGTTCTGGTAGTGCAGGTTGTCCTTCATGTGGGCGGACATGGCTTCGTAGGCCTTGATGCGATCATCCGTTTTCATACGCGAGATCTGGTCGGCAATGGTGCGGTCTTTTAGGGCGGCCATCAGGCGGTCGGGCTCGGCGCTTTGCGCGAGTAAGATGCCGGCGGTAAGAAAGTAGATTGTGAGTTTCATGAATTTGTCTCTGGAAAAAATGGGCGAAGGCGGCGCGCTTCCGGACGCGCGCGCCTTCACCCTGAGTTAGTAGTACTTACTGCCCGGTAGGCGTTCCGCGTCCATTGGTTCCTTGAATGCCGCTGGATAAGAAGCCGGCATGAGGAGAGGCGTGGAAGGGGAAACGAGTTAAGTACGCAAGGTCGTTCGAGTTAACGCCATCGCCCAATTGGTTATTGGGAGCGGCGCCGAAGCCGGGAACGAGCACGCCGGCGGCGGCGCGCAGGCCGATGTCGACCACGTCGTCGCCAACGCGGCGGCCACCGAAGGGCCAACCGGCATTGTCGCCACCCAGGGGGCCGAGGCGGCTATAGCCGGCATCGGAAGGACCCTTGGGTGCAATGGTGAGATCGACGCGCGTGATATCAGGCACGAACACACCCAATAAGTCAGTGCGCGGCGCGGGAGCGGTGTTCAGACTGAAGACGCCCTTGAGCACGGCTGAGACAAAAATGGGGTCACGGATGAAAGGGGCGAATTGCATGTCATTAACCGGATCGTTGCGGTTCCAACGGTCCTTCATAGGAAGCGGGATGAGCAGTTCGACGGTGAGCGGGTTACCCACGCGATCGATCTGCACGTAGTTGCCCACATGCATAGGATCCTCGGGGCTGGGGCGAATGGTGACGAACTGACGGAGGGAGGAAGCCCAACCGGCAATCTTGGCGTTGGAGGCGGTGGCTACGGTGGGTGCCGTGCCATCGGCCGTCAACATGGTGATCGGGGCTTCGACGGCGATGAGGCTGATGTTATAGCCGGCAAAGCCATCGGCGGCCGCGGGGTAAGCGGCGCCTTGTCCCTGGTCAGCCGCGCCGGCCAATACGGGAGCCGGAGCGCGGAAGTTGAGGAAGTCGAAGGTGGCGGCACTATCGAAGTAGAAGGCATCGTCGCGGGGGCCCGCGAAGACTTTCATCCCATTCGACAGTTCAAACACCGACGGCGCGCCTAGCTTAGCTTCATAGTTCGGCGTGGCTTTGGGGCCTTGGTTGGGCGGGGCCACGGAGAGCAAATGACCATTCTTGTCCCGGTCGTAGGCGACCGAGGTGCCTTTCTTCAAGTCGCGGACAACGACGGTATAGGTTTGATACAGCAGGATACCGGCGCTGTCAATGGAGTCGATGACTCCGAAGTACGACAGGAAGGTGGGGTTTTCGCGCAGGGTGGTCTTGAAAACAAAGTCGAGTTGGATGTCGGGTGCGCCATCCAAGCCGCGCGAGTTATTGACATTGAAACGGTAAAGGACGCTATCGGAGAACTTGTAATAGCTGGGTCCGTTACCGGGGTTTTGAAAGCCCTGAGCGCTCATGCTCATGACGACACGGTCGCTGCGACCGGCCTCATAGCTGCGGAAAATGTAGAAGTCGTTCAGGTTAGCGGTCTGGTCTTCGAGTAACAGGGGCCCGTTGCGATGGCTTGCGGAGAATCCGCTCGCCACCAACACCAGGGCGGCCGAAGCCACTCGACACATACGTTGGATCATGAGTTCCACCTCCTATGATGGATTGTTCTTCAGTGCGGGATTGTCCGGAAGACAGCCGAATGGCCGACAATCCCACAAGACTATACTACGAGAGGGTTAGTGATTCGGATGTGACGGCGAAACAAAGTTTTTACGTGAGGTAAGGCGTCTTGATCCAACCGAGGGAAGTAAGCGTCATGAGGATACCCAGAATCATGACGACCACGGCGGAGAAGACCGGGACGAGGCGGAAGAGCGGGTGGACGGAGGTGCGTTCGGGGAGTAAGTGCCTGGCGTAAATGACGAGGCCGCCGATGGCCATCAGCACCAGGGCGAGGCCGGCGCTGAAAGACACTAATAAGGCCAGGCCCACCGCGGTATGGCCGAGGGCAATGGCACTGAGCATCAGCACGAGCGCGGAAGGACAAGGCACCAAGCCGCCGGACGCGCCCAGGGCCACCAGGCTCTTCAGAGTGATTTCGTCCGGCAGGTCGTGCGAATGGGTGGAGCCATCGTGAGTGTGCGAATGGACAAAGCCGCCAGCGTGTTGATGGTCGACGCGGGAAAGGAAGCTGGGTTGGCCAGCGACCGCCACGAGTTCCGGCTGTGGCTCTGGAACGTAGTGCTGATGATCATGCCCATTGCCAGAACCGTAGCCAGCTAATAGCAGCGTGCGTTGATACAACAAATAAGTGCCGATGGCGACGATGGACATTCCGGAGATGGCGCCTAACAAAGGAATGATTTGCTCCGGGACGATATATTGCTGGAAGAAGAGGACGCCGAGGCCGAGGAAAAAGACGCTGAGGGTGTGCGTGAAGGTGACCATGCCGCCGAGGAAGAGCGCGTGTTTGAGTGTGCCGCGGCTGCCGACCAGATAGGCGGCGACGATGGTTTTGCCGTGGCCGGGAGAAAGCGCGTGCATCGAGCCGAGGCCGAAGGCGGCGAGGAGGCCGATGACGATCATGCCGGTGGTGAGGTCCTGCTGCTTGAGGAGGCGGGAGAGGTAGTCACCGCGGACGACGGTGCCGGGGGCTTTGGGCTCTGGGGCCGTGGGTTGGGTTTCCATGGCGGGCTTATCCGGGATGGCGATGGCCGGTGTTTCGATTTTGACGGGAACGGTGGGCGCGGTCCAGGTGACCTTGGCTTCGAGGTCTTGCGGCGGCGCGAGAGTCAATTCAGTGGGGTAGGCGGTGAGGGCTTGGCTGAGGTCGCGGCCGGAGTGGGAGGCTTGCGATATGGCCACGCCATTCCCGCGCCGGATGACCACTTCTTTCCAGCCGGCGCGGCCGGAGTAATTGTGATCCTGGTAAACGAGTTGGCCGGGCTTCACATCCAGGTAGGAGAGAATCTCGATGCGCAGAACGGGCATGCCACCGGCGCCATCGGCGAGGTGACTCTTTACTTGACGAAGACGTGGCGAAATAGGCTGGCCGTCTTGAGTGATCGACAAGTTGGTGAGCCAGGAGCTGACTTGCGCCTGCACCTTGGCCTGCACCTGGGCCTGAAACTGGGCCTGCATCTGGGCGGCATTGGGCTCATCCAACTTCCATTGCTGAAAGAGCTCGAACGTGGGGATTTCAGCAAGGTCGAGGACGTAGGTGAGTGTGGAACCGGAGGCAGGGGCCAGGTCGAGCCGGGCGTAATGATTGACGCTGAAATTGCCCATGGGGTGCGCCCCGAGGGTAAGCGCGAAGAGGGCAAGCAGCAGCGGAAAGCGTCGCATCACAGTATCGTACGTCAAAAAAAGCGGATTGGATTCGGGTTAGTTGCCAACGCCAGACATCATCTCAGTAAGGGGCTGGCCGACGGAGCCACTGGGCGTCTCAATATCCAGCAGGGTGGCGAGCGAAGCGGCCAGGTCGTTTAAGGCCACGTTGCGAACATAGCGGCCGGGCTTGATGCCGGGGCCCATGAAGATGAGGGGGATATGGCTGTCGTAGGAGTAGGGCGTGCCATGGGTGGTGCCGGAGGAGGCGGTGCTGCGGATCCAAAAGGGATCGAGGAGGATTTCGAGATCGCCGGAGCGTTGCGCGTTGAAACTGCGCAGCAAGCGCTGGCTCGTCTTATCAACGGTGACGCCGCCATCGAGCATTTGGTGGCGGGTGAAAACGCGAGAGACATGTGGCACTTCGGCGACAGAATCAGCAGCGACATTCTCCACTTCCCGGGGATTTAACTTTTTGGCGCGGATGAGCGGCCAGTTAAAGTAAGGCGACGAACCAGCCGTGTGAAGGAGCCATTTGCCGGGCCCGAAGCGATCGGCGAGGGCTTTCTCCATGGGGCCGAAGATGGCAGTACTGGGCAAGCGGCCTCCGGGCATCTTGTCTTTCTGGAGCACTTCGGGGACGGAGGAGACGCCATGATCGGCGGTAAGGACGATTAGAATGTTTTGCAGGCCGATGGTTTGTTCGAGATAGGCGAAGAACTTGGCGAGGATGGCATCGGTGCGGACGGAGACGTCGTGGACCTGCGGCGAATCGGGGCCGGAGTCATGGCCAATGGCGTCGTTGGAAGAAAAACTGACGGTGAGCAGATCGGTAGAGCCGCGCTGGCCTAGTTTCTCGTGACGAATGGTCTCTTCGGCAAACTGCTCGAGGAGTTCGTTGCCAAAGGGCGAGGAGTAGATGGCGGCGGAGAGCTTTTCTCCGATAGCGGGCATTTTGAACGTGCCCGTGGGCGAGGACTTGTCGTAAGTCCAATCGACGCCGGCGTACTTATCGGCCAGACGGCGTTGGTTAAAGGCCTGCACCCAGTTGGGCAGGGCTGGGAAGTAGTAAGTGCTGCTGATCATGTCGCCGGTTTTGGGGTCGTACCAGTAGGCGGCATCGGCCATGTGGCCGGCGGGAAGGACGCTGGCGCGGTCTTTGAGCGAAACGCCGATCACCTTGGGCTGATCTTTGTGGGCCCGCTTCATTTCGTCGCCGATGGTGCTCACCAGCAGGCGATGTGGCGAGGAGCCGGTGGAATCGGAGCCGCCGAGTTGCTTGGTGGATTCGTCGGAAACGCTGGTGACGGCTTTATTGGAGGCGCGATCATACCAGTCGTTGCCGATGATGCCGCTGAGGTTCGGCGTGGCGCCGGAGAGCATGGTGGAGTGGCCGATGGCCGTAACGGTGGGGTAGTGCTCCAAGTGGGCGTTGACGTAGTTGGCGCCGTTGCGCAGCAGACGGTCGAAGCCGCCTTTATACTCGTCGCGAAAGCGAGTGAGGTAGTCGTAACGAAACTGGTCGACGGCGAGGAGGAGGACGAGCTTGGGGCGCTTGGCCGGGCTCTTGAAGGAAGTCTTGGGGGGCGTTTGGGCGAGAGAAAGTCCGCTAGCCAGCAGGATCAGGGTGAGGGCGCGCATGTTCCCTTGGATTATCGCGCATCCGGAGTGATCTTAAGATTTGCGAAATGCGCTTCGGTGCCAGGGCCGACCCAAAGCGCAATGGCTCCAGAGACGTCGCCGAGTTTGAGGTCCTTCACGATGAGGCAGGGTTGCTTGGCATCATGCACGTAGAGTTCGGCGCGGCTGCCTTTGACGACGATCTTATAGCGGGTAAAGGCACCGGGCTCCAGGTCCACGTAAGATTCGTAAACACCCGGCGACTCCTTGCGCAAACGCTCCCAGGGCCACTCGGGTTCGGAAGTGTATTGAGTGGAGTGGTTACGGCGCACCATATCGTCGGCGCGACCGTTGGTGGGGCGCAGGTAAATAAGTTCGTGCTTTTGGGTGTCGTCCTGGAGGCGGAAAGCGACGCCGACAAAGCCTCGCGCGCCCGCACCGGCTTTGGCTGCGGGTTGGCCCGATAAGTCCACTTCGATCGTGCCGTTGTGGAAGGCCTTGCCTTTCAGCAAGGCAAGGCCATTGGAATCGCCGGTGCCGTCGAGGCGAGTGGCGGGCCGGCCTTGGTGGGTAACGATGGCGGCCGTAAGATTCCTGGTGTCGAAGCTGGCGACGGGAATCGCTTGGGCGGTGAGCGTGGCCGTGAAGACGGTGATGGTCAGGAGGATCTTCATACCCACATCCATTCTACATGGCAGAGGCAAAATGTTCCCTCAACGTTCAAAAGAGGCGCGGCCGGGAAAGTCGACGGGGATGCTCCAGAGGGTACCGCCCGCGGTAACGAAGAGGGTTCGGAAGTCTAGGCCGCCGAAGGTGCAGTTGGTGACTTCGTCGACCGGAATCGGCACGAAGTCGAGCAGCTTACCGGCGGGGGAGAGGATGTAGATGCCTCCCTTGAACTGGCTGGTTTCGAAGGGCGGGCGAGCCTTGTTGAGTCCGGCGGCGACGAAGAGGCGGCCACGGCGATCTATCTTCACGCCATCGGGGCCGCGGCCGTCGAGCCAATCGAAGATGAGGGTGCGGGAGGCGGGGTCAATCGTGCCGTCGCGCTTGAGTTTGAAACGATAAAGCTTGCGCGCGCCGTGAACGGTATTGTTATTGTTGTCGGCGACGTAGAGAAACTCGTCTTGCGGCGAAATCAGAACGCCATTGGCGCGCTGCACCTCGGAGCCAATCACCCGGAAAACTTTGCCTGGAGCATCGATGCGATAGACGCCTTCGACGTTCATCTCCATGCCGTCGCGAGCGCCGTAACGCGGATCAGAGAAGTAGATGCGGCCCTTGGAGTCGATGGTGAGGTCGTTCGGCTGGTTGAAGCGGTGGCCTTCGAAGCGGTCCGCCAGGACGGTGATGGCACCATTGAGCTCCGTGCGGGTGACGCGGCGGTTCTTGGCTTCGCAGACGATCAGGCGACCGTCATGATCGAAGAGCAAGCCGTTCGAGCCGCCCGAGTCGGCGCGGAAAACTTTGGTAGGGGAGCCATCAGGATCCCGACGATAAATCCGGCCACCGCCGCTGAAGTAGAGACTGTTGTCCGGGCTCCATGTGGGCCCCTCCCCGGCGGCATTATTCTTGATTTGCGTGGGAAGCAAGCCCTTGGCCACTGGCGAGTCAGCGGCGAACATCGAGGCGAAAAAGACTACGACCAGAGCTACCGACTGCAACATTCTACCTATCGGTCATGATAGCGTGAGCAGAGTAGTTTCCGTAGCCCCAGAGGTCCAAATGAAAACGATATTAGTACTAGCCTGCATAGGGGCATTTGCTCGAGCTCAGACGCCGCCAGCCCTTCGTCCACCCGGCGTTCCGCCAGTGAAGGCGAGGCCGACGGGCTTTCCGGAACGGCTGCCATCCGATCCGGCGATGGTGGAACGCGGCAAGGCCGCTTATGGCGTAAACTGCACCTTTTGCCACGGGACCGATGCACGCGGAGGATCGGGCGGGCCGAACTTGATTCGCGCCGAGTTGGTGATGAACGACAAGAATGGCGAGTTGATTGGGGCGGTGATCCGTGAAGGGCGCGAGGGGATGCCGAAGTTCGACATGTCTGTCCCGCAAATTGCCGACATCGCCGCCTTCATCCACAGCTTCCGCGTGGGTGGCTATGACATTTCGCGCAACCCGCCCCCCAGCATCGTGGTGGGCGAAGCCAAGGCGGGCGAGGCCTACTTTGCCAAGACTTGCGCCAGTTGCCACGCCGTAACCGGAAGCCAAAAGGGCAGCTTGGCGGGGATTGCCTCCAGGGTGACGGATCCGAAGACTTTGCAGCAGACTTGGCTGATGCCGGGGTCCGGTCGTTTTGGCTTCGGGCCGGGCCAGGCGTCACCCATTCGCGTATCGCCGACCACCGCGACGGTGACTCTGGCTGGCGGCAAGAAGGTGGAAGGCCGTTTGGTCCGCATCGACGACTTCTTTGTCTCGCTGACCGACGAGGAAGGCACTCCGCGCAGCTTCACACGCAATGGCGACGTGCCGAAAGTGGAGCTACACGATCCCTTGGAGGCGCACAAGAAACTACTAGGAACTTATCGGGATAAAGATATCCACGATGTGACGGCTTATCTGGTGACGGTGAAATGAAGATACTCGCGATATTATTACCTTTGATAGCTTGGGGACAGGCCCTGGATCCGGCTTTATTGACCAAGCCCTTGGCCAACGATTGGCCTACTTACTCGGGCGATTACTCTGGCCAGCGCTATAGCCGCTTGACGCAGATTAGCCAAACCAATGTAAAGAACCTGACGCTGGCCTGGACCACGCGGGTGAGCAATGGCCCGGGTGCCACCGGGGGCGGCGGCTTCGGACGCTTTGGCGGCGGTCCGCCGTTGATTGTCGGCGGCGAGGGATTGGGCGAGGCTGGAGGAGGTGTGGGCGGCGGTTTCGGCGGCGGCACCAACATCCGCGCCTCGGTGTTACAGGTGGAAGGCATTCTGTATTTTTCAACGCCGGATAATGCCTGGGCCGTCGATGGGCGCGATGGGCGGGTGCTGTGGCATTACTTCTGGAAGACCAAGGGCGGCACGCACATTGGCAACCGGGGCTTAGGAATGTGGGGTAAGTGGCTATATATGGAGACGCCGGACGACTACTTGGTATGTCTGGACGCCGCTACGGGCAAAGAACGCTGGCACAGACAAATCGCCGATTTTAACCGGCAATACTTTTCGACCATGGCGCCGATCGTAATTGGCAACCACGTGATCGTCGGCACCGGCAACGATTTGGATGCGCCGGGCTATGTGCAGGCGCGCGATCCGGAGACGGGCGACGTGCAATGGACCTTCTACACAACGCCACAGAAGAAAGGTGACGCTGGCCTTGAAACGTGGGGCTCCTTAGAGGGCGCCAAGCTCGGCGCGGGTAATGTCTGGATCCCAGGTTCTTATGATCCCGAGACCAAACTGTATATCTTCGGCACCGGTAACCCTTCGCCTTCTTACACCAACCCCAAGAGCCGCGATGGCGATAATCTTTACACATGCTCGTTGGTGGCGATCCATGTAGATACTGGCAAAATGGCTTGGTATTATCAGATGAATCCGCACGATACGCATGACTGGGATTCGAGCGAAACGCCGATTCTGGTGGATGGCGAGTTCAAGGGCAAGATGCGCAAGATGGCATTGCACGCCGATCGCAACGGCTACTTCTTTGTGGTGGACCGGCTAACCGGCGAGCACTTACTCACCAGCAAGTTTTCCGATACCGTGAACTGGGTGAAACAGATTAACGCCACAGGCCAGACGATTCGCGATCCGGAGAAGGACTCGATCATCGCCGGCTCGCTGGTGTCGCCGAATAACTACGGGGCCACGAACTGGCCGCCCGCCGCTTATTCGCCGGACACGGGGCTCTTCTACGTGCCACAGAACGATACCTACGCCATGTATTACCTCACCGAAACCGACCCGCGCGGTGCCATGGGCCTAGGTGGCAAGGATGAGCAGGCCGTGGCTTCACTAGGAAGCTACCTAACGGCAATCGACTATAAGACGGGCAAGATCGCTTGGCGCCATCGCTATCCGGGCGCCGGAGGCTTTGGCGGCGGCAATGGGATTCTAACCACGGCCAGTAAGCTGGTGTTCGCGGGAGACATAAGCGGCAACTTGGTGGCTTATGATGCCGCGAACGGCAAGATCCTATGGCATTCACGTTTGGGGCAGATCTCAAATGCTCCGCAAACTTATATACTGGACGGGCATCAGTATCTGCTGGTGGCCGCCGGTGATGCGTTGTTCGCTTATTATTTACAATGATGCTAAACCTCATACTACTACTGGCCCAAGTGGGCCCGCCGGACTTCAGCAAGAGTAACTTAATGAAGGATGCGGCGAGTATCGAAGAAGGTCGCAAGCTTTTCGCGAATACCTGCTCCGGCTGTCATGGCCCGAGCGGCGAGGGCGGGCGCGGACCCAACTTGATGACCGGCCGCGCCGTGCGACGATCGAACGACGAGACCCTATTCAACTCGGTAAAAAATGGCCTACCGGGTACGGACATGCCGCCGACGAATTTGCCGAACGATAAGGTATGGCAGCTAGTTTCCTTCCTGCGGGCGCTGAATGCGCCCGCCTATGAGGTCCTGGTAGCGGGCGACGAAACAGCAGGGCGCGAGATCTTTCTGGGCAAGGGCGGGTGCCGGCAGTGCCATACTCTGGCCGGCCAAGGAGGGTCATTGGGGCCGGACCTCACCAATATCGGCGGGTCGCGCCCGTTGAACCAGATTCGGGAAGCGCTGCTTGAGCCCGACAAGCGCTTGGCGGAGGGTTATCAACCGGCGAGGTTACATCTAAAGTCGGGCAAGACACTCACTGGCGTCTTGCGCGACTATACCAACTATACCCTAACTCTCGTGGATAACTCGGGTAGCCTGTATTTGCTGAGAGCGGCCGAAGTAACCGACCGGCAGCTATCGATGAAGAGCCCGATGCCTTCGTACAAAGATAAGTTGACGGCGACGGAGCAGCGGGATTTGATCAAGTTCTTAAGCCGCCAATCGGCCCGGAGTGAACAATGAAATTCGGTGTATATCTATTGGCGATCGGCGCCTTGGCGCAAGTGAAGTACGAAGACATTCTCAAGGGCCCGAACCAGAATTGGTTAACTTATGCCGGAAGTTACTCCGGCCAGCGGCATTCACAGTT
>JAYVUQ010000116.1:0-8364 GCA_043787785.1 Bryobacteraceae bacterium | reverse complement strand
TTATCCCTTTCCCGGGTGGGCGACATTCTCTATATCCGCACCAGCCAGGAGCGCTGGACCGGGCGAGAGCGCCTCACCGCCGAACTCGACATCGCCATTCCCCGCAACGTCATCGTGGAGTGCAAAGGCCGCCACGGCGACTTTGACGTCACCGGCGTCACCGGCGCCGTCGAAGTGGATAGCGACAATGCCGGGGTCCGTCTCACCGATGTTGGCTCCGCCCGCGTCGAAGTGCGGCGCAGCGACATCGTCCGCGCCACCAACGTCAAGGGCACCGTTGAAATTAAAGGGCGCGGCGAGGATCTCGATCTCGAAGACATCGCCGGCCTCGTAACTGTGGACTTCCGTTACACCGGCGACCTCCGCTTCCGTCAATTGGCCAAGCCGATTCGCTTTCGCAGCGATAGCTCAGAACTGGCCATGGAGCGCATCAACGGCCAAGTGCGCATGACCAACGGCGAGATTGACGCCGACGACTTCACCGGCCCCTCCAAGATCGTTGTCCACTCGCGCTCCCGTGACATCAAGCTCAGCAATTTTACGCAAACCCTCGATGTGCAGCTCGACCGCGGCGACATTGAACTGCGGCCCAACCGCGCCCCCCTCTCCGTCATCGATGCCCGCACCCACAGTGGTTCGGTCACCATGGCCATGCCGGCCAAGGCGGGTTTTCAACTCTCCGCCAGTACCAAACGCGGGGAATACGAGAATGCGTTTGGCGCCCCTCTGACAGCTGACTCCCAGGACCGCGGCGGCATCATCAAAGGCTCTAACGGACCCGGGCCCATGGTTACCGTGGCCACCGACCGTGGCTCCCTTACCGTCCTGCGCAGCGAAGCTACGAGCGCGGTCGCTTTGCCCGTGCCACCGGCGGCTCCCGCTTTGCCGAAGCTGCCGGCGGCTCCCTCGTCGCCAACGCTTCCGAAGCTCGAGAACCAATAAGCAGCAAGCGAACGTCCATCACATTCGTCCCCGTAGGGCCGGTCTTAATCAGATCGCCCAACGCATCGAAGAAGTGATAGCTATCATGACGGGTAAGATAGGCGCGCGGATCCAGTCCGCGCGCCCTCGCTCTTTCGAGCGTATCGGCATCGGCAATCGCCCCCGCCGCGTCCGTGGGGCCATCGGTGCCGTCGGTGCCGGCGCTTAAGACCACCACGCCCTCCACTAAGTGCCGGGCGGCGGCTAAGACGAACTCCTGATTGCGTCCGCCGAGGCCATCGCCATCGAGCGTCACCGTGGTCTCGCCTCCCGAGATGATACAGGCGGGCGCCTTCACCGGGCGGCCACTCTCCACCGCCTCGCGGGCAATCGAGGCGTGCATGCGCGCCACGTCCTCGGTTTCGCCTTCAATGGTGGTGGAAAGCACGAGCGGCCGGTAGCCACGCGCCGCCGCCTCCAACGCCGCCGCCTCCACCGCCAGCCGGTTCGCGCCCACGATCAGCGTGCGGGTATTTTCGAGCTGGGCCGGGTTTTCCTGGGCCGCCTTTACTAGATGTTTGGTCACCGCCGTGGCCGGCTTGATTTTGTACCGTGCTAGAATCGCGCGCGCTTCGGCAAAGGTAGAGTGGTCCGGCACGGTGGGGCCGGAGCCGATCACGCTGAGGTCGTCGCCGATCACGTCAGAGAGCACCAGCGTGAGTAAGTGCGCCGGCGCGGCCAGTGCCGCCAATTGTCCGCCCTTGATGGCCGATAAATGCTTGCGCACCGTATTAATTTCGTGAATATTCGCCCCGCAGGCGAGTAACTGCCGCGTAACTCCTTGTTTGTCGTCGAGCGTCAGCCCCGGCGCGGGCAGGGGCAACAGGGCCGAAGCGCCGCCCGAGATCAGGCAGATCACTAAGTCGCGCGCCGTGGCTTGGGCGGCGATCTCGACGATGCGGCGCGCGCCGTCCATCCCTGCCTGGTCCGGCACCGGGTGCGCGCATTCGTTCAGTGCAATCCGCTTGAGTTTGGCGAGGTGGCCGTGCTTGGTGTTGATCAGCCCGCTAGTGATTCGCTTACCGAGAATCCGTTCCACCGCCACCGCCATGGCGGCCGAGGCTTTGCCCGCGCCAATGACATAAACATGTTCATAGGACGAGTCGATTAGATCCTGAAACTGAGGCAAAGCCCGCCGGATGCCCTCCTGCGGGTCAGCGGCCCGCAAGGCGGCCCGGAAAATGGCGAGCGCATCGCGGCGAAGTTTGGCGTACATATCAGAATCCCTGTGGACAAGTCACTTCATGCGGACAACGAACGATCCAGCCGCGAACGCGGTGAGCGGGCCATCCGTATTGTCATCTAGATATCGTAATAAAGCGAGAACTCATAAGGATGCGGGCGTAACCGCACCGCGTCGGCTTCGTTCTTGCGCTTATAAGAAATGTAAGTCTCGAGTAACTCCTCGGTAAAGACATCGCCCTTCAGTAAAAAGGCGTGGTCTTCCTCAAGACAAGTAAGTGCTTCGTCCAGCGAGGCGGGCATGGAGGGCACGGCTTTCATCTCTTCGGTCGACAAATCGTAAATGTCTTTGTCGAGCGGCTCACCCGGATCGGCCTTCGTCAGAATGCCGTCCAGCCCCGCCATCAACAACGCCGCAAAGGCCAAATATGGATTGGCGCTGGGGTCCGGCGGACGGAACTCAACGCGCTTTGACTTGGGCGAAGCCGAATACATCGGAATGCGCACCGCCGCTGAGCGGTTGCGGCGCGAGTAAGCCAGGTTCACCGGAGCTTCATAGCCGGGCACCAGCCGCTTGTAACTATTCGTCGTCGGCGCAATGATGGCCGATAGCGCCCGTGAGTGCTTCAGCAAGCCGCCGATGTACCACAAGGCCATCTGCGACAGCCCCGCGTAACCGTCGCCCGCGAAGAGCGGCTTGCCCTCTTTCCACAACGACTGGTGGCAGTGCATACCGCTCCCGTTGTCGCCAAACAGCGGCTTCGGCATAAACGTAACGCTCTTGCCATTGCGATTGGCCACGTTGCGCACGATGTATTTATACAGCACCATGTTATCGGCGCTCTTGAGCAAAGTATCGTACTTCTGGTCGATCTCGCATTGCCCGCCGGTGGCCACCTCATGGTGGTGGCACTCAATGGTGAGCCCGCAGTTGATCATTACCTCCACCATTTCGCTGCGCAGGTCCATGTACATATCGGTGGGCGGCACTGGGAAGTAACCTTCCTTCACGCGCGGACGGTAGCCCAAGTTGTTATGCTCGCGGCCCGAGTTCCAGCGGCCTTCTTCGGCATCGATAAAGTAAAAAGCCTGGTTGATGGTGCTATCGAAACGGACATTGTCGAAAACAAAGAACTCCGCCTCCGCACCGATATACGTCGTGTCGGCGAGCCCGGAATTCTTCAGATACATCTCGGCCTTTTGCGCGATGTAACGCGGGTCGCGTTCGTATTTCTGGCGCGTCAGCGGATCGATCACGTTGCCCAGCATCACCAGCGTGGGGATCTCGGTAAACGGGTCGAGAAACGCCGTGGTGGGGTCCGGGATCAGCAGCATGTCGCTTTCGTTGATCGCCGCCCAGCCGCGGATGGAACTGCCGTCGATGCCGAAGCCGGCCTCGAAACTGCTTTCGTCCAATTGATCAATCGGATAGCTGATGTGGTGCGTGAGGCCGGGGATGTCGGTGAACCGCAGATCTACCTGCCGCACTTCGTTTTGCTTGGCGTATTCGAGGACTTCTTTTGGGGTCATGACGTATGCAACTTCCTATTAGACAGCAAAACGCCCTGGCTTGCGGCCAGGGCGTCTTTTGCGAACCCATCCGAAAGGGTTTTAGAACTGGTTCCAGAGGTATTGGTTATAAACCTCGTGGTGATACTGCACCTCGGGAGTCTTGACCACTGTGCCTAAGAGGCGGGCGCAGCGGTCGGCCGAGGCTTGCTTCAGGTCGGCGTAGCGGCCCTTGACGTCCTCGCCCAATAACTCGTCGGTCCACTTGGCGGCCTTGAAGTTTTCGAGCGCCGTGTAGATGTTGTCCGGCAGATAGCGGTCGGCCTGGCGCAGATTCTTGATCTTGCTGGTCTCGCCGTCCAGGCCCGTTTTGAACACCGAGTACAACACCATATACGGGTTGGCATCCGGGCCCACGGAGCGAACTTCAACGCGCGCGCTCTTCTCGTTGCCAATCGGAATGCGCACCATCGAGCCGCGATCGGTGGCCGAGGCCTTGATCTGGTTCGGAGCTTCGAAGTGCGGGTCCAGCCGGCGATAGGCGTTCACGCTCGCGTTCAGCAGGACGCAGATGTCGTTGCCGTGGGTCAGGATCCGGTCCACAAACTGCCAGGCGAACTTGCTCACCTTCTCGTCGCCTTTGGGATCCCAGAAAAGATTCTTGCCGTTCTTCATGATCGACACGTTGGTGTGCATGCCGCTGCCGTTGACGCCCACGACGGGCTTGGGCAGGAAGCTGACGCTGTAGCCCATCTGGGTGGCCACTTGGCGGCAGATCAGCTTGTAGAGTTGAATCTGGTCGGCCGCGGAGACCACGTCGCCGTAAGCGTAGTTGATCTCGAACTGCGAGGGTGCCACTTCCGGATGGTCTTTCTCGTTCTCAAACCCCATCGAGCGTTGCACTTCGGCTACCTTGTCGATGAAGGTGCGCAACGGATCGCCGGGCAACGAGTGATAGTAGCCACCAGTGTTGACGTACTCAAACTTGCCGGTCTCGTGATACTTGCGCTCGGCATCGGTACCGGCGAAGAGGAAGCCTTCGATCTCGTTGGCCGCGTTCAGCGTGTAGCCTTCCTTGGAGTGCAGCTTGTTGGCGAACTGCTTCAGCACGGCGCGCAAGTCGGCGCGGTACGGCGAGCCGTCCTTGTCCACCACTTCGCCGAACACCATCACCTTGCCCGGGCCAAACACGTCGGCGGGCGTCCAGTAGAACGCGTTCCAGTCGATGTTCAAACGCAGGTCGCTTTCGCGCTGCGCGGTAAAGCCGCGGATGGAACTGCCGTCGAAGGTGAGGTTGTCCCAACTCTTGACGAGAAACTTCTTGTCATAGTCCAGCATGTGCAGACGGCCTTCCAGGTCGCTGAACAGCAACGTCACCGCTTTGATGCCCGGTGTGTCGTTCAGGTACTTGAGGCGCTCTTCCTGAATCACAGCGGGGTCAATACGAGCCTTGCGCTGCGCTTTGGCAGCCAGGTTCAATTCTTCTAACTCTGCATAACTGAGTGTCAAAAAGCTCTTTAACTCGGTGGACATCAGACTCCTCTATCCGTCAGGGTGAATGGCGCTCAGCTTGAGCCCGCGCCACGGGTACTGTCACTGAAACTCGATTATAACCATGGAAGGGCGCTCCGCGGCCAGTCTCCTACCGGCCTTCTGCCCGCGACATGATGGACAATTTTTATGGGTGCGATTGGCAAAGGTAATGGGTCTTCGCCAAATCGGGTGGTTGTCTTGGGACACCAACGGCTTGTTTTGAAACAGTTAGCTGCCCATGTTCATCGCACTGAGCATGCTCTACTTCGCAAGCATCGGGAGCAGGGACGAATAAAGGCTGATGACGGCGGGGCCGAGCGTGACGACAAGCACCGAGGGGAAGATCAGGAAGAAGACGGGGAAGACGAGCTTCACCGTGGTTTTGCGGGCCTGCTCCTGGGCCAGTTGCCGGCGGCGGGTACGCATGTAGCGGGCGTGGGTGCGCAGGGCCGGAGCCAGGCTGGAGCCGAAACGGTCGGCGTCGGCAAGCAGGTTCACCAGCTTGGTGAGTTCCGGCTCTTCGTTGCGCCGGGCGAGATTGGTGAGCACTTCGGCACGAGGATAGCCAGCGCGTAGCTCCAGCGGCACGACGGCGAGCTCGGAGCTGAGCTCCGGATAAGCGTCACGCAACTCGCGGCTGGCCTCAGAGAGTGATTGGTCGAGCGTCTGGCCGGCTTCGAGGCCCAGTACGATCAGGTCGAGCGCTGGTGGCAGGCCGCGGCGGATGGCAAACGAGCGAGAGCGGGCGCGGTATTCGAGAAACCGGTCGGGCAGCATGGAGACGAAGCCCCCGGCGCAGATGGCGGCGATCACCATGCCCTTTAAGTCGTGGCCATTGAAGCCGGCGGCGGCGGCGACGCCCAAGGCTACCAAGGCTGCCGTAAGCATCTTGATGCCTTGCAGCGTTTCGATGGCGCGCGGATGACGAAAGCCGGCGGTGCGGAGTTTGCGTTCCGTGTCATTACGGGCGGCGGCTTTCGGAGACCAGTGCCGGCCGATCTCGCGCAGGAGTCCGGGCTCGTCGGTCGCCTCTTGGGGCGTCTCGAAAAAGACGCTGGGCTCGTCGACCACCTTGGATTTGGGCTCGGCCTTATCGGGGCTCGTGACGAACCAATAGCCAATGCCCCCCACCAGCAACAGCACGGAGACGAAACAGCCGAATAAGAGGATCGTCATCATAGGCGGATATCCAGGATGCGGCGGATGACGAAATGGGCCAGCACCAGGCAACCGGCGGCGCCGGCCAGCATGGGCTTGCCCCAGGGGTGCTCAATCAGGGTATACAGATAAGGCGGGTTGACATAAAACATCATCCCCGCGATGCCGACAGGCAGCAGCGTGAGCACCGCGCCGGTCATGCGGCCGTGGGCCGAGATCGCCTTGATCTCGCCTTCGAGCGAAAGCGACTCGCGCATGGACTCGGACAGCGTGCCCAGCACCTCAGTGAGCTTGCCGCCCGAGCGGCTTTGCAGCCGGACGGCGGCCACGAAAATTTTCATGTTAATCGTCGGCACGCGGCGCGAGAGGTGGTCGAGCGCCTGGTCCCACGTGCGGCCCAGCTTCCATTCGTCGAGCGTGCGGCGCATTTCTGTCGAGATTGGCGCCGGACTTTCGCTGGCCAACAGGTCGAGCCCGATGGCGAGCGGATGGCCGGCGCGCAGTGCCCGGGCCAGTGAATCCAGGGCGTCGGGAAAGGCCTGCTCAAACAAATCCAACCGCGCTTGCCGCTTGTGGCTGACGCGGAAGTAGGGAATGAGTGACGCCAGCAATCCACAGCCAAAAGCGACCAGCATCGGCACCCAGGGCAATCGCCATAGGGCCACGGTGACCAGCGTGCCGCTTAAGAGCATCATGGCGGCGAGCCGGCCCACAGACCAGGTGACATCCGCCTCGGCGAGGACCGACTTCCAGTCAGCGGCGAAGTGAAAACGCTGCAGCATCGACTCCCAGGGGCCAATGCTGCTCACCCGATCGGAGCGCAGCAAGTTGGGCGAATCAGCATTGGCCGCGAACTCGCGCGAAGGCGCGTCTGAGGCCGCCTGTCCATTGTCCAGGCTGTGGGCCAGAGTGGGGTTCGACCGGCGCATTAGAAACCAGACAGCGGCACCGGTGAGACCGAAGGCGACGAGAAAGAAAGCCAGCAGCGAGGCGATGAGCATAGAGCATTACTTCTTGGCGCGAGCCACCACACGCGGCGTGATCAGCGCCACAACGCCGTCCGGGCCCTCGAGCCCCGTCACCAGAAAGCTCTCGCCCGGGGCGAAGGTCAGGTCTGCGCGCAGGCTGCGCTGGGTGGCGGACTTGCCTGCCGACGACTTTACCGAAGGCTCAATCCGCAGCGATAGCTTGCCGTCGCCGCGCAAACGAGGCGTCAGGCGAATCTGTAAACCCGGATGATCCTGTTGCTCCAGGCTGACCTCGCCGGACTCGCGGGTGATCAATTGGCTCTTGGCGACAATCGCCAGGCGGCCTTCGTCTTCCATCGTCTTCCAGGATTTTTCGCCCACCATGGAACGCACCTGCAGCGCGTTGCCATTCGCCGAAAAGTGGCCGCCCAGGACGTCGAGCGTATCGGCGCGCTGCGGGCTGATCCACTGCACATCGAAATAAATATCGGGCCCCAAGGCCTCAGCGGGCATGGACACAGCGGCGATGACGGGTGCCGCAGCCACCGGGGCCTTTACCCTGGTTGCTTCGTTTTCCGGCCCTTTGTCCTGCCGGTTGCGTAAGACGATCCGCAAGCGTCCCACCGTGTCCGCCAAACTGACGCGCCCGGCGTCGGCGGGCGAAAGCAGAACGGTGACCACGGGGCGGCCATTGAGCGGCGAGCCGATCTCTGGCGGGCCCACATTCAGTACCTCGACGGCCGGCATCACGGCCCGAATCTCGAGTGCGCCCGGGTTGGTGTTGCCGGGATCCCGCGCGGCGATGATCTGGATATCGACGCGGTCTCCGGCGCGCACCATTTGTACGACACCGAGCGAATCGGCCACGTGCATGGTGACGGCGCGCATGCCCACCGGGATGATCGACGATGGCCCGAAGGCCCCCGCCGGACGGCTGAGCGCGCTCTCGGAGAGCCTCTGCCCTTCGACCAACGGATCGAGCGTGGCCCGGCCCAGGGCGCTTCCCACGTCTTTGACGCAGCTTTGGCCAGCC
>JAYVUQ010000115.1:0-3360 GCA_043787785.1 Bryobacteraceae bacterium | reverse complement strand
CTCGCGGATGGGCACCAATTGCGGCGACGTCATGATCGGCGGCGAGGTGGGGGCAGATAAATAAGAAGGCTCCAGCGCCGGCGCGGCCGCCGTGGGACCACTCGACACAATTCCCATCGGGGAAGGCATTAAGGTGACGGGCGCCATCCACGGCGCCGACGGACTGGCCGGAATCACCGTATCCAGCGTCGGCTCGTCTTCGTCGTCACCCACGTCTTCATGCCGGTCATCGAACAGATCTTCCGGGGGAGGCGTCAGCTTCACGCTAGGCACCAAACCAAAGGCCTCACGATCCCGGCGCGCGCGATCGAACAAAGGCCGCAAGGTCTCCACCACCACCGAGGCCTCAAACGGCTTCTTCAGGATCGCGTCGCAGCTCACTTGACGTGCGCGGTGTTCATCCAGCGGCTCCAGCAATCCCGCCGTCAGCACCACGCGGACATGGCGGAAGCGTGGATGCGACTTGATGAAGTCGCACAGCTCATAGCCATCCCGGTAGGGCAGAAAGGCATCCACCAGTACTACGTCGGGGTCCACCTCGGCTAGCCGCATCAGCGCGCGTTCGCCGTCCATCACGGCCGTCACTTCGTGGCCGCTTTCGCGGAGAATGCGTTCACCCATGCGTTGGGCGTGCGGGCTGTCGTCGGCTAGGAGGACTCGCGCCATAGTTTAATTCTTCTTCGGGGCCTTGGACGGCTTGGCCGTCTTTTTCTTCTTGGTCACTGGCGCCTGCCGGTTGGCCGGTAAGGGCTCATTGGCTGCCGGGCCAGCTGCGGGAGTGGTAGCTGCAGGAGCGCCTGTTGGCGCAGGCTGAATCTGCCGGGCATCCGGATTACTATCGAGCGCCGTGGAATTGCCCACCTGCTGGACAGTGACATCGGTAGTACCACCCATGGCGGCCGCGGCCACGACGGGCACACTCACCGGGATCGCCGGACGCATGGGCGTCATCGCGGGAGCGCCGCTCTTGGCGGCCATGCGCGCATCGGGGCCGCGCTTCATGAAGCCGAGGCTTTTATCTAAAATTCCAGCCTTAGTGCGATTCTCGAGTTCATACTTCATCCGCGCCGACGCAGCCGGATCGGCCTCCGGCACCGGCATTTCCATCTGCTTCAGCATCTGCTTGGCTTCGTCCACCCGGGCACTCAACGGATAATCTTTCACAATGCGCGAGTAAGCTTGCCCGGCGCGCTCGCGGAAGCGATTGCCCATCTTGCTGTAAGCATCGCCCAATTGCCACAGAGCCTCGTCGGCTTGGCTATAGATCGGGTAATGGTCAGTCAAGGTTTGCAGGCGATTCGCCGCGGCCGGGAAGCTGCCCTTCTTGTGATAAAATGCGCCCACCCGGTACTCGCCCTCGGCAATGGCCTCCTGGATATTGCGAAGCAACTGGGCCACGCGCGGGGCAAACTTGGAATTCGGAAACTGATTCAGCACCGTCCGGCACTCTTCTTCCGCCCGCATCGCTTGGTTGATATCGCGGTCCGGCTTCTCCATCTGCTTGTAATGGATCATGCAGATCTTTTCCTGGCTCTCAGCCGACTCTTCCATCGTCGGATAGAACAGGATAAAGTCCTTATACTCGGCCTCCGCCTGGGCCAAGCCGTTGGAGCCGCCTTCGCGGAACCAGCTATCTGCAATCGCCAGCTTAGCCTTCGCCAGATATTCACTGGTGTCGTAGGTGTTGATGAGGGTCTGCAGCGTCAGCCGGGCCACCTCATAGCGTCCCCGCTCAATATCGGCCACGGACTTGTCGAACAGCACCTTATCGGGCTGTTGCGTGTCCTTGGTAATCGGGTTCTCGTATTTCTTCTTGCGGCAGCCGGAAAGCAGCGCAAGGCATACGCACACCAGAAGCACGCTCTGTCGGAGAAGTGGAAAATGGCGCATGTTGGTCAACCTCTTCATTCTACATGTTCGATTGCGATTTGAGTTAAGCCATTAATAGACCCGGCACGTCGGTGGCCATCTGGCGCATTTTCCGCACAGCTGCCGCCGGATCGGCACTGCCAAAAACACTGGAACCCGCAACAAACCAGTCGACGCCAGCCTCGGCCGCCGCGCCAATCGTGTCCACGGTGATTCCACCATCGATTTCAATCGCAAAGTCCAGTCTTTTGTTCGTTCTAACGCGAGCCAGGGACCGCACTTTGTCGAGCGCGTACGGGATGAACTTCTGCCCGCCAAAGCCCGGGTTCACGCTCATTACTAGCACGAAGTCTGCCACATCGAGCACCTGCTCTAACATCACCACCGGAGTCGCCGGGTTGAGCACCACGCCAGCCTTGGCGCCCAGGCGGCGGATTTCGTTCAAGGTGCGGTCCAAATGAGGACACGCCTCTTGATGCACCGAGATCTGGTCGGCCCCGGCATCGCGGAAGGCGGCGATGTAACGGTCAGGCTCGGTGATCATCAAATGCACATCGAGCACCGAACGCGATAGCTTGCGCACGGCGCTCACGATCGGCATGCCGAAGCTGATGTTGGGCACAAAGTGGCCATCCATCACGTCGAGGTGCAGCATGGTGACGCCGGCCGATTCGACGAGGGCGATCTGGTCGGCCAAATGGCCAAAGTCAGCGGCGAGCAGTGAGGGCAGAATTTCGGGCATCTTCAAAACATCAATCCGACGAGGAAGTCGATGGAGTTGACGGAGGGGATAAAGGACTTCGTATTATATCGGGTCCAGCGTAACCCAGGCTGCAGGCGCAGTTTGTGCGAGCCGATCTCGATGCCAGCCCCCATCACAAAGCCCGGACGCCCGACGGACTGCACCAGATCCTTGGGGTTGGTGATCGCGGTTTGGAAAGGTTTCACAATGTCGCTGAGCCGGTTATAGCTGAAGCCGCCTTCGACATACGGACGGACGCCCACGCCCGGCAGCCGCACCTTCCCCAGCACCGGAAACTCCCAGCTCTTACCACCTTGGTCAATCACGGTCAGGTCGCGCGGCCCGGTTTGTCCGGTCTGGTTGAAGCGCTTGTAGAGCGCGCCCACTTCGATGCCCAGCCCAAAGGGGAAGCGGACTTCAAGCACCGGGCCGATCGCCAGCCGAGTGGTATTCACCTTCGCCCGGGTAATTGCCCCCGGCTTCAGGACATCGGTAAGCGGCACGCCGGCTTTGACGCCGATGCCGACTGACTGGCCATACGCCACGGGCAGAGTGGTAAGCGCCAGGGTCAACCCCACCAGCGCGAGCGATTTGATCATCGCTTTCTATCTTACTTGCCTTGGGGAGGCGATTTCACGAGCCTAGTTGAATAGGTAGTGCTCCACTGCTCGTCCGCCACTGAACGTGGTGGACAACCACTTTCGGCGTCCCGTCGATTGCCAATCTGAGTCTTGACTCGACGGCTCCCA
>JAYVUQ010000114.1:0-4477 GCA_043787785.1 Bryobacteraceae bacterium | reverse complement strand
ACAACATGCGAAGAAAATGGCCGAGTTGCACTTACGCACCATCAAGGCGCTGGCGCTGGCCATTGACGCCAAGGATGAAACCACTCATGATCACTTACGCCGGATGCAGGTCTACTCCACGGAAATCGCGAGCGAACTGAATTTGAGCGACGACCAGATTCAGGCATTGAACGCCGCGGCGTTGCTGCACGACATCGGGAAGTTGGCGGTGCCGGAATACATTATCTCGAAGCCGGGAAAACTTACCGCTGAGGAGTTTGAAAAGATGAAGGTGCATCCGGCGGTGGGGGCCGAAATTCTGGAGGCGGTGGAGTTTCCGTATCCGGTGGTGCCGATTGTGCGCGGGCACCATGAGCGGTGGGACGGGTCAGGTTATCCGGATGGCTTGCGCGGGGAAGCGATACCCATCGGAGCGCGGATACTAGCGGTAGTGGACAGTTTGGACGCGTTAGCGTCCGATCGTCAGTACCGGGCGGCATTACCGCTGGAGGAAGCGATCGGGGTGATCGCCCAAGGGTCGGGCAAAATTTTTGACCCCCGGGTGGTCGAGATTGTGGTGCGCCGGTTTGCGGACTTCGAAAGCAAGACGAAAGCGACACTGCCTACGGTGACTCGGACGAGGACGTTCCGCGGAATGACCCACGTGGAGATGGTTACGCCCGAAGAGGTGGGACCGAACACCAGCGATTTGGCGCAAATGAACTTCACGCTTTCGATCGCCGCGGCGCGGCAGGAGATTCAGACCCTGCTGGAAGTGACGCGTGACATTGGCACGTCGTTGAGCATCGATGACACCCTTTCTTTGCTGGCTGCGCGGCTGAAGAACATCGTGCCCCACGACAGCTTGGCCATCTACATCCACGAGAACCAAGTATTGAGGCCCGAATATGTGACGGGGCTGGAGGCCAAGCTCTTCGGTTCGCTGGCGATTCCGGTGGGCCAGGGCTTGTCGGGTTGGGTGTTTGAAAAGCAGCAGGCGATCATCAATGGCAGCCCATCGGTAGAGCCCGGATACTTGAACGATCCCACCAAATTTTCTACGCTGCGGTCGGCGTTGGCGGTGCCGTTGGAAGGCGTGGACGGAGCGATTGGGGCTTTGGCGCTGTACTCGGCGCAGGCCGACGCCTTCACGGCGGACCATCTGCGGCTGCTGCTGGCGATCAGTTCAAAGTCGGGGACGGCGATTGAAAATGCTTTACGGTATAAGCAAGCGCAACGCTCGGCGGCGACGGATGAACTGACGGGCCTGCCCAATGCGCGAAGCCTCTTTCTGCACGTGGATAGCGAAGTGAAGGTGGCGGCCGCCGGGGGAACAACGCTGGCGGTGCTGGTTACCGATCTGGACGGCTTCAAAGCAGTGAACGATCACTTCGGGCATCTGGAGGGGAACCGGTTGTTGCAGTTGACGGCGCAAGGCCTGCGGCAAATGTGCCGGGGCTCCGATTACGTGGCGCGCATGGGCGGCGACGAGTTTGTGGTGATCCTGCGTGGCGCTACGCCTGAGGCGGTGGCGGGCCGGATGGAGCAAATGCGCGGGATGGTACAGGCGCAAGGGCTGGCCGTGACGGGGCGGGAATGCGTCAGTTTGAGCGTCGGCTGTTCCACGTTCCCGGAGGATGCCGCTTCGGCGGAACAACTGCTGGACATCGCCGATAAGCGGATGTTTGCGCTGAAACAGGAACTTTACCGCACCGGTAAGAAGGTTCGTGGCGAGATGTTTACACCTTCGGCGTAGGTAGGCGTTTTTAGAAACTGAGCCGGGCGTTTAATTGCACCACACGGGGCGAACTGATAATACCGGTGATGAAGCCGAAGTTCGAAGCGGTAGTGTTGAGGTTCGGGGAGGCAAAACGGGTGAAGTTGAACACATTGATGGCGTCGGCTTGGATCGCGAATTTCCAAGGTTCGTGGAGCTTGATTTCGCGCTTGAGACTCATGCTCTGGTTGTAGTTGGACGGGCCGCGCAAGCCGAAGACCCCGGTGCGGGGCGTATTGCCGTAGGTGTAGGCGGCAGGACTTTGAAAGGCTTCGCGGGATAGATAGGCGGTAGAGCGGACGTCGCCGCTGCCGTAGTCGCCGTTGATCCTGATGCCAGAGGCTTGAACGCCGGGAGCGTAGTCGGCGTAGCAGCCGCCGGCGTTGGGGAGATTGCAGGCGGCGGCGATGGTGCCGAGGAGAGGGCCGGAGCGGAAGGTGGTGATGGCGGACATCTGCCAGCCACCAATCGCGGCATCAATGACCTTGTGGCCGCTGCTAAATTGCTGCCCTTTGCCGAAGGGGAGCGAGTAGACGAGAAGGAGGTTGAGGGTGTGGGAGGGATCCTGCTGTTGGGCCTTTTCGGTTTTCCAGTTATAGGCGCTGCGGCTGCCGGTATCGTCAGAAAAGGCCTTGGAAAAGAAGTAGTTGGAATTGAAGACGAGGCCGTGGGAGAGCCGCTTATTCATGATGACCTGGACGGAGTTGTAATTGGCGTTGGCAACGTCGCCCCAGAGGTCGTTAATGCCGGGGTATTGCGGGAAAGGGCGCAGCATCTGGGCGAGGGTGCCGGTGAAGGTGGGGAAGGGAAGTCTAATGGCGGGCACGATGGCATTGGCGGCGGTGAGGTTGGCCGCCGTGGCCTGGGACTGGAGGAGATTGCCGAGGGCGAGATACTTGGGATCAATTTGATTCGACCAGATGCTGCGGCCGCCGCCACCCTGAAAGTGTCCGTTGCTGCCGACGTAGTTGACGCCGAGCGTGAGCGTGGGGGTGAGGGCGCGTTCAAAGCCGGCATTCCAGTTCTGATAACGGGGTGGCCGGCCGCCGATGTCTGGATCGCCAAAGGCCATGGTGGAGCCGGTTTTGCCGGAGCCGTTGAAGGCCGTGCCGAGGGTGGTGTCGATGAAAGGTGGCTTGTCGTAGGACGGAATTCCATTGGACCAATCGAAGGCCGGGCTGATGCCTTGGTCGAGGCTGGTGAAGGACGGCGAGGCCGACAGGCCCAAGGTACCGGTGCCGGTGCGCCCGCCGCCGCGTCCGCCGACGGCCCCGCGATGGGTGTACATGACGCTGTAGCCCATGCGCCAAACGGTTTTGGGCGTAATCAGATAGGTAAGCCCGATGCGGGGGCCGAAGAGTTTGCCCCAGGTCTTGACGTTGGTGCTGCAGTTACAACCACCTGGGGAATTGCCGTAAAACTTGAGTGCGCCGTTGATGCCGCCGGCGGCGGGGTTGGGGGCGGAAGGGTCAAAGTAGCTTTCGCGATTGAGCACTTCGACGTAGGGGCGCATGATGTCGTGGCGGAGGCCGAGGTTGAGGTTGAGTTTGCGGGAGACTTTGAAGTTGTCCTGTACCCACCAAGCGTAGGTGCGGTAGCGGCCACCAGTGCCTACGACAGAGTCCTCGGTGACGCCGGCGGAATTGACGGCACCCAATAGGTAACTGGCATAGGCGTTGCCGGTGGTGGCTACTGGCGTGCCCGCGGCGTTGAAACCCGCGGTTTGCGTATTTGAGAAATTCCAGGTGGCGAGGCTGCCATAGGCGTTGGTGCGCTCGTTGGCTTGTAGCCATTGCAATTGAGCGCCGATGCTAAGGGAGTGCTGACCGTGGGTCCATTGGATATTGTCCTGCCAAGTGAAGTTATTCAGGGCTTCGGTGAAAGCGCGCGAGTTGGTACCTCGCCATCCGGCGGGGGCATTGGGGCCGCTGAAGGAGATTTCGGGGAAGGAGGAAGCGGCTTCGCCGGTGGGCAGACCTTTGACGCCGGCCTTGTTCATCCAGTCGCCGTCGATGGTGGCGTTTTGAATGGGAACCCAAAGGCGGGAAAATCCGTAGCTCATCTGGTTGATGAGGTTTGGCGAGAGCACGTAAGTGTGGCGCAGTTGGGTGGTGGTGGGCACTTCAAATACGAGGCGGGTATCGGCATAAGGGAGCGGTAGACTATTGCCGGCCCCGCGATAGGGCGTTGATTGGCCGCGCCGGCCGTGGCTATAGAGGAAAAAGAGGGTATTTTTCTCATTTACGTTGTAATCGACTTTATTAGTGGTGTTGTCGTTATTGAAGCCGGTGGCGAGGGTGCCGAGATAATTGGATTGGAGGGTGTTGTAAGTGGCGGCGGGTAAGTCCTTTTGAAAGTATTTGGAGGGGCCGGAAATTCGATTTTGGGGGATGAGGTTACCCGGGAAAATCGAGCGGGTGCGCGCGCCGCCGATGGTGGCGGTGCTGGCGGGGTCGTAGATGGGGACCGGCAGTTGGCTGAAATCGCCGGCCCGCTGGGTGCCGGTAGGAATCGACACTAACGTGGCCGCGGTGCCGGTGCGATAGCAGAATCCATCGTAGGAACTAAAGAAGAAGAGCTTATTCTTCTGGATGGGCCCACCGAGCTGGCCGCCAAACTCGTTTTGGTGTTCGGGGGGACGCACGGCGGCAAACCAACTACGCGCGTCGAGGCGGGTGTTGCGGAAGAACTCGTAAACGGAGCCGTGAAACTGATTGGTGC
>JAYVUQ010000113.1:0-4555 GCA_043787785.1 Bryobacteraceae bacterium | reverse complement strand
CAGGCCGATTTGACGCGCGTCTGGACCTTCCTCTATGCCCGTGAGGCGACTTCAATCAACTACCCGCACCTTAACATTTCGATGGGCCACCATGAGATTTCGCACCACAACTTTGAGCAGGACAAGCTTGACGCATTGGCCAAAATCAATGTCGATCAATCTCGACTGTTTGCTCATTTTCTGGCCAAGATGGATGCCACGAAGGAAGGCAACTCCACGCTGCTGGATCATTCACTGATCCTGTACGGTAGCAACCTGAGCGTTCCGACGTCTCACAGCCAGCGCGATCTGCCGATCATTCTGGCGGGCGGTGCCGCCGGGCGCGTTCAAGGCGGCCGGTATCTGGCCTTTCCCGGCGACGAAACACCGCTCACGAATTTGTATCTCACCATGCTCGACAAGGTGGGGGTGCCCACGGAGAAGTTTGGCGATAGCACGGGCCGGCTGAATCGGCTGGAGGTGTAAGCGGCCATGCGGTACGCGCTGGCCGTTAGTTCCATATTGGGTCTGGCCGCCTTCGGGCGCGAGGGGAATGCCCTGCTCGACGCGGTCCGCGGCGACGACCGCGCCGGCGTGGAGCGGCTGTTGAATCAAGGCGTGAATCCGAACATGCGGGAAGGCGACGGCACCACGCCGCTCGCTTGGGCGGCGATGCGGGCGAACATGGAGATCGCCGGCCGTCTGCTGAAAGCGGGAGCCGATCCGAATCTGGCGAGCGAACTCGGTATCGCGCCGCTCGGGATTGCGGTGGCCAATGGTTCGCTGGAGATGGCGAAGCTGTTACTTGCCAACCGGGCTAGCGCCAACAGCGCCCGCGAAAGCGGCGAAACGCCGCTGATGACGGCGGCGCGCCTGGGGCGTATCGACCTGATGAAACTGCTGCTCGTTGCTGGCGCAAAGGTGAATGAACGTGACCGGAAGTTCGGGCAGACGGCGTTGATGTGGGCGGCGGGGCAGCCGGAAGCCGTGCGCCTCTTGCTTGAGTATGGCGCCGATGTCCGCGCGGTGACGAAGAGCTGGGACATCAAGTACACGAACTATCTGCCCACTACCTTGACGCTAGGCAAGACCGGCATTCCCTGGAACAACGAAGGCGACTTCACGGCCAGAAAAGGGGGGCAGAACGCGTTGTTCTTCGCGGTGCAGAAGAATAGTCTGGAAGCGGTGCGTCTGCTGCTCGGTGCCGGCCTCGACATCAACGCCACTGCGGCGGATGGAGCCACTCCTCTATTGGCCGCGCTGTACAAATGGGACCCGCCCAGCGGCACGTTTGTTCCGGGCCGCGGCGCGCCGGCCACAGCGGGCAGTTCACAAAGGTTGAGCCCGAATGTTCGGCTGGCGGACTTCTTGCTGGATCGCGGAGCGGCGGTGGAAGTTCAAGATGGAGCGGGCTACACGCCACTGCACGGCGCGGTGCTAGCGGTGGCAAAGGCGGCGCGGAGCGGGACGCGGCAGCGAAGCGCGTACGGCCAGACCGCGGCGGCCCTCGCGCTGGGCTCCGAAGATCGGCCCGTGGCCGAGGGTGCCCTCAGGGATGCTTTGACCCTGGTGCGCCGGATGCTTAGCGCGGGCGCTGACGCGAACCGGCAAACGATCTACCCTACTGGAGGACCCGCCGGAGACGTGCGGATCAATCCTGCCCCGACCGGATCGTCCGCCGTGCACATCGCCGCGAGTTCCGGGAACCTCGAACTGGTGCAACTCTTGTTGGCGCGAGGCGGCAATCCGAACCTCGTGCGGAAGGACGGCCACACGCCCTTCTCCGTCGCCGTGCTGGCCGGTGACCTGGGCATCGTTCGCGAAATGGTGGCCCGGGGCGCGGCGGTGAGCGGCCGTTGGAACCCGCAAGACAAAATACCCGATCCGGTGGAAGCGATCACGCTAGCGCGCCAGAACCAATCGATTCTTCATTTGGCGGCCATCGAAGGCAAACCGGAGTTACTCGAGTATCTGCATGCGCAGGGAGCATCGCTCACGGCCAGCAACTCGAAGGGCGAGACGCCGCTCGATTTGGCCGACCAACAGGAGCGCTTCCGCGAGGCGATCCAGCGGCAAGGTGCGGAGGATGATCAGGAAAGGCTCAAGAAGATTGTCCGGGGAACCGCGGCTACTGAGATGCTGAGGAAGCTGGCGGGCTTGGCCGGTAAATGACGACCGTGAGGAAGCGGGCTTCCAGTTGGGGAAAGTGCAGCTCGGGCTTGAGCCCGCTGACGGCAAGCCCTTCGACGAGGTGGGTGCCGGCAGAAGAGAGATTCGCATCCGATAGGGCGACGCAGGGATTCATGGCATCGCTGCAATTGGATGGTCGGTGAGAAGGGGCTATTTGGGGAGGCCGGTTAGACTGAAGTTTGGCCCTTCCTCGTGAATGCTTTTAGAACTCGGCTAAACCGGGAGACCCACCCGCCGCGAGAGGTCTGCGTAGCGGGCGTCGGAGCGGAGGCCGTCGAAATACAGCGAGCGCAGTTCGACAACACGAACGGCGCGAGTCTGGCGAGCTTTTTCCAGCCAAGCGAACGCCAAGTTTGCGTTGCCCAATCCAGAATGAATGATCGCGAAATCTACCGGAGTGACATAGCGCAGTTTGGATATCGCTGTGACCTGGTCCAGCATGACGAGAGCGCTGGAGCGCTCTCCGGCACGTCCATAAACGTAGCCCAGCAGCGCTCGAAACAGCGATCCTTCGCTCATGGCGATAGCTCGTGTCAGGCAGGCGATGGACCTTGGGAAATCCCCAAGGCCGGCGTGGGACATGGCCTCCCACCAGAGCGCGTTCGCGAAACTCGGGTCCATATCGAGCGCTTGTTGGCTCGCTTGGATCGCTTCGTGAAAGCGGCGGGCATGGGAGAATATCATCGCGCGAACGTTAAAACTACCCGGTGTAACCGGAGCCAGCGAGATTACTTGGGCAGAGGCCGCCACGGCTTCGTCAAAGCGGTGCATTCGAGTGAGGCTCTCGGCGAACATAATCCGCGCCGGCAGGTAACTAGGGTTCAGTTGGAGTGCGCGCTGAAATTCCACCTCGGCTCCGGCCAAATCCCAGTCATACCCCTGTTTGATATCGGCCAAGATGGTGTGAGCGCCAGCGGAGGACTCGTCGATATCAAGGGCCTTTAATGCCAGCGCGCGAGCCTCGGGATACGTCTCTTGTGACGGGCGAAATCCGTAAATTCCAGCGAAGCACTTCGCCATAGCGAGGCCAACGTAAGATTCGGCGTGTAAGGGGTCGATCTGGATGGCTTGCTCGAAAAATTCACTACTCCTTGTGGCTCCGCGAATTCCCTGGTTCGCGAAGAAAGTTCCTTTGAGGAACGCCTGATAGGCCTCCGAATTCACTTGACGCGTGCGCGGTGAACTCTGCGTAGGAGCCAATTTACGTTGGATCTGTGCCGCCACGGCGCTGGCCACTTCGCCCTGAAGCGCGAGAATATCGGTCAACTCGCGTTCGTACTTTTCCGACCAGATGTGCCGGTCGTCCCGGGCGCGGATCAACTGCGCGGTAATGCGCACCTTTCGGCCCGATTGCGCCACGGTCCCTTCCAGAATGGCGTCTACGTTCAGCTCCTTTGCAATTTCGGGCAGGGACTTGCGCGTTCCGTGCTTGTACTGCATCACGGAGGTCCGCGAGATCACCCGCAGCGACTCGATCCGGGCTATCTGACCGATCAGTTCGTCGGTCATCCCATCTGAGAAGTATTCCTGTTCCGGGTTGCCGGACACATTTTCGAGGGGGAGCACGGCGATGGACTCGATCCGCGGTGAGGGTGATCGAAAGAGGCGATAGCCAACGGCGGCAATGGGCGCGGCGATCATGCCGCCGGCAAGCGCGAACCAACCGCGCCGTTTCATGGGCGAACTGGCAGCCGCTACCTCCGCAGCTTCGGGCAGCGCCGTCAACGGTGCGGCAGTCAGCACGTCCGGCAAAAAGCGATACCCCCGTTGAGGGAGAGTCTCGATGAAACGGGGATTTTCGGCGTCGTCGCCCAAGGCTTCGCGGAGCCGGTTGACCGCTCGATTCAGACCGCGCTCAAAGTCGACGTTGGTGTCCGCCGGCCAAAGCAGCTTTTGGAGATCTTCGCGGGTCAAGACCTCGCGCGGGTGTTGGATTAGAGCCACCAGGATTTGAAACGGCTGTTCCTGTAGCTTGACCTTCAGGCCTTGCTTGCGCAGTTCGCCCGCAACCACGTCAACTTCGAAAATTCCAAAGCGGAGGGGCAACCTTCGGACATCCATTAACACCTCCCCCAGTAAACTACTATATCGGAGTTTTTGGGGACCACAATGCGGATCTGTCTGATTCCAAGAGATTAAGCAGGGTACATGGGCGCAACACAGGGAGGACATGCTCGCCATTGAGAGTTGGGAGTCCTAAGTTCTATTGTTCTCTTGAGGCCATAGGAGGTCTCTTCAATGCAACGATTCAACTTACTCGCTTTTGCCGCTCTAGCCGTGACTGCTACGCAGGTCCAGGCGCAGGGCCTTCTTCAATCCATCATCACGCCGGACAAGGCGGTAGGGGTGGTCAACCAGACATTGGAAGGTACGTGGCTCCAGGAAT